>NZ_JALCVE010000004.1:0-240111 GCF_022690565.1 Staphylococcus sp. acrmy
TCAAAAAATTAAAATTGAACGGTTTAGTTAAGTAATGCTTATTATAAATATAAAGCCTTGACTAATCGTAGGAGGGGAACAGGGCTAGGCTAAGACCGAGGCTTAGCCAGTCCCCCCAAGAAAGCATCGGCAAACAATACGGAGTATTGATAAAAAGGAGTATTGATAAAAATAAGACGTAGAAATGACTCAATTATGAATCATCTCTACGTTTTTATACTAAGTATTGTTTCTTAATCTTGTTTTTAATTTAAAATAGTCCTATTTCATGTTTGAAAGGTTTCATGTATGAACGACTAACTTGGAATTTTGCGCCAGATCGCATCGTAACTTGGTACGTATAATTAAACCAATGTTCAATACAGTCGATATGTTGTTTATTTATAATCGTAGCTCTGTGTATCTTAATAAATTTATTATCTGGCAATTTCTTTTCATAGTAATTAAGCGGTTCAGTCGTTTCATATGTGTATTTAGTAGTCGTAATCGTCGACACACCATTGTGGACAGATACGGCAGTAATATCGTTGATGTTAATAATATAAATACGTTCGTTTACTTCGATAGGGATGACTGATTCCTCATTATTTGAAGTTTGTGACATTTCGGAAAATGACACTTGCTGATTAGACGTTGCTTCTTCTGAAGTATCAGATGGAAAGTCAGAGAATTTTTTTACTTTTTGTACAGCTTGGTCTACACGGTCAAGTTCAAAAGGTTTTAGAATATAATCAATCGCATTAAGTTCAAACGCTTTGACCGCAAATGTATCATGTGCCGTCGCGAAAATAATATAAGGCGCATGTTTCATTTTCTGTATTTTATGTGCTAAATCTATACCATTTTCGTCCATTAAATTAATATCTATAAAGACTAAATCATAAGTTTCGTATAATAATTTTTCTAACGTTTCTTCAATATTTTCCGCTTCGTCAATCAAGTCAAATCCTGATATTTCATCAAGTAAGTAATGTAATTCATTGCGAGCTAAGGGTTCATCATCAACGATTAATGTATTCACTTAGTTGTCCTCCTTTGTGTAACTATAGGGAATATAACAACTTACAGTTGTACCTTGTGCAGTGGATTCAAAATGCAATTGTGCTTTTGAACCATATAGTCCTATTAAACGTCGGTTTAAATTCTCTAAGGCGCTACCTGTTCCAGTTTCTGACGCCACACTCATTTGCCCAATTAGAGATAGTTTCTCGGCATCAATACCATGCCCATTATCGCTAACTGTAATTTTAAGCGTTTGTTGTTTAGAATGTGCTTCTACATTGATGATGTTATCTTTACGGCGATGTTTAAACGCATGTTTCACCGCATTTTCCACTAAAATTTGAATAATGAAAGGTGGAATTAACACATTTTCACAAGAATGATCAATATGATATTTAATCGTAAAACGATCGGGAAAACGTGCTTGTTCAAGTGCTAAATACGCTTCAACTTGTTGTAATTCTTTATCTAATGTAATTGTATTATTTCGAGCACCTTGCAAGTTAGATCTAAAGAATTGACTCAACTGTAATAATAATTTTCGTGCTTTCTCGCTATCAATACGTACCAAAGCTGAAATTGTATTAATCGCATTAAAGAAGAAATGCGGATTCACTTGTGCTTGTAATGATTTAATTTCTGCATCTCTTAAGAGTTTACTTTGTGTTTCAGCTTGTCCTAATTCCAGTTGGCTTGAGAAAATGTCTGCTAAACCTCGAGTGAGTTGTTTAGTCGACGTGGTAATATCGTGCTTATCCGTAAAATAAAATTTCAAAGTTCCTGCAACTTCATTGTTAGTCATTAAAGGAATAACAATCGCAGCTTTAAGTGGACAATTAGGATGATTACAACCAATCCCTTCTTTAGAATGTGCTTCTTTTAATTTCCCAGTTCGAATCACTTCTTTAGAGAGATGAGTAATAATTTCTTTTTTAGCCACATGGTGATTACTGCCAGCACCTACATGCGTTAAGATATCAGTCTTATTTGTAATCGCAACGGCCGATACTTTCATTAATTTTAAAATGATTTCAGCAACCGGACGTGCAGACGCTTCATTCAATCCAGAACGCAAATAAGGTAATGTCTTATTAGCCAATTCTAAAACATCATGCGTTTGAATTGCACGTGTCTGTTCCTCTTGTCGTAAAGTTGACAAAATTATCGATAAAAATATTGCCGTGCCGATACTATTAATTAAAATCATCGGCAATGAAATAAATTGGACTAAGGACCAAGCGGCAGATGTATGGTTAGCAAATACGATGATACAAACCATTTGTATGGCCTCATTTACAGCACCAATAATTGCCCCCGTTAAAACAGTAGGGTACATATATCGACGCATAGTACGATAGCCATAAAATCCTGAAATCAGTGCGATAATCACAGATGAAATCAGATAGGTATAAGCGTTCGCACCACCTATAAAGAGACGTGATAATCCTGAAATAATACCTACAATAATGGCGACAAAAGGCCCACCAATCAAGCCGGACATGCCTATCGTTAACACACGTGTATTAGCTATAGAAGCTTCACTGCTCAAATGGTAATAAATATTGCTAGACACAATTTTGCCATTTACAATTTCGATACCGGCAAAGTTCGAAATAATCGCAAAGAGCGAGAAGAGAATAGTTAACTGCCATTGCGAGCGTAACTTCTCACGTTCGCCCATCATTGTCTTAAAATGATTAATGTTCATCAACATATAAGCAATAATAATGATTAAACCAACGCGCTCAAGTAATAAAATAAATAAGTTAAACATATTTAGCACCTATGATATATTTTTTTAAACTTAAAATTTAAGCTATTACTTTATTATAGTATGGAAAAAATTAACTGAATAGTTTAAAATTAAAAGTTATATTTTAGACATAATTTCAAACGGATATATCTTATAAAAGTATATATTGTGAAAAACTATAAAAATAATTAGTGTTTTTGTTAAGTTTTTTAGTCTTAATTATGATAAGGTTTTCATTGTAAACTAATTTATAGTTTTTTAAGGGTATAGTAGGAGGAGTTTTTCGAGATGGAATCTTCAAACCAATTTAGGGGAGATAATAAATTACTTGTAGGTATTATTATAGGGGTACTTACATTTTGGTTGTTTGCACAATCATTACTAAATATTGTCCCAACATTACAATCGTCTTTTAACACTAATTTGGGAACAATCAATATCGCAGTCAGTTTATCTGCATTAATTTCAGGCTTATTCATTGTTGGAGCCGGAGATGTTGCGGATAAATTTGGTCGCGTAAAAATGACGTACATAGGTTTAGCTTTAAGTATTATCGGTTCATTATTATTAATTATCGCACCTTATGCCTGGTTATTAATATTAGGCCGTGCATTACAAGGTTTTTCTGGCGCATTTATTATGCCGTCAACACTTGCGATTATTAATGAATATTATAAAGGAACTGAGAGACAACGTGCTTTAAGTTACTGGTCAATTGGTTCTTGGGGCGGTAGTGGTATCTGTTCATTATTTGGCGGATTTATGGCCTCAACAGTTGGTTGGCAATGGATTTTTATTGTATCTATTGTGCTATCAATTGTCGCATTTTTCTTAATTAAACATACGCCAGAAACGAAAGTTGAACCAGGTCCGAATGAAAAAGATAATAAATCTAAGTTCGATGTGAGTGGTTTAATCTTACTTGTTATCACATTATTAAGTGTCAATGTAATGGTTACACAATCTGCTGATCGTGGATTATTCTCACCATTCATTTTATCTTTAGGCGCCGTGTTCATCATTGCGGGAATATTATTTATTATTCGTGAAATGAAAGCTAAAAATCCTTTAGTTGATTTCCACATTTTCAAAAATAAAGGTTATAGCGGGGCTACGCTTTCAAACTTTATGTTAAATGGTGTGGCTGGTGGTACATTAATCGTTGTTAATACGTATTACCAAAGTCAACTAGGATTTAGTTCATTGCAAGCGGGCTTAATTTCTATTACGTATCTTGTTGCCGTCCTTATAATGATTCGCGCAGGTGAAAAGTTATTACAACAACTTGGCGCTAAGAAACCACTATTAATGGGGAGTGGTTTCACATTTGTAGGATTGTTATTACTATCATTAACATTCTTATCAGATATAGCTTATATTATTTCAAGTATCATCGGTTATTTATTATTTGGTATCGGTTTAGGTATGTATGCAACACCTTCAACAGATACAGCCGTTGCTGAAGCACCTGATGATAAAGTCGGCGTAGCTTCAGGCTTGTATAAAATGGCGTCATCATTAGGTAATGCCTTTGGTGTCGTAATGTCTAGTACAATTTATGGCTTCTGTGCTTCACTAATGAATTTACAATTAGGTGGCGCAGCTGGTGTGTTATTTAACGCCGGTATTGCCTTCACTGCGTTTATAGTTATTTTCTTCTTAGTTCCGAAAAAGTTACAAAATAACTAAGTAGTTTAAACAGTTGTTTAGAATAAGAAGGTTGGGACATTAGCTTAAAAATGTCTCAACCTTTATCTTTTAAATTACATAATTATCTTAAAATTAAGAATATTGCGTCTACAATATTGACGGCTATTGAGTAAAGTAGTATTTTAAAAACAACATTTGATAAAGGAGTCATGCCTTATGAAAATAGCTATCGCCGGTTCAGGCGCCTTAGGAAGTGGATTTGGAGCCATGTTATACCGTCAAGGTTATGATGTAACATTAATTGACGGATGGCAACCACAAGCTACTGCCGTAAAAAAAGATGGACTACATATTGATATTAACGGGGAGCAACATCATCTGAACATTCCAATGTATCAAGACACTGACATCCCTCAAGACGCTCAATTTGATGTGGTCTTTTTATTTACGAAAGCAATGCAATTACAAGATATGTTAGGTCATATTAAACACCATATTCATGACAATACGATTATGGTATGTACAATGAACGGATTAAAACATGAGCGCTATATTGCGAATGTGGTGGATGAAGCTCGTATTGTACGTGGTGTAACCACATGGACAGCTGGTTTAGAGTCTCCAGGTCACACACATTTAATGGGTAGTGGCCCAGTAGAAATTGGTGCACTCGTGCCAGAAGGTCAAGCTAACGTGGATGTAGTGTATGATTTATTAGAAAAAGCAGATCTTAAACCGTTAAAGAGTGATAATCTGCAACAATCTATTTGGAAAAAGATTTGTGTTAACGGCACGGCAAATGCGTTATGTACAATCTTAGAATGTCGTTTATCAAATCTTAATGAAAGTGAATATGCGAGAAAGTTAGTTTATAAAATTACTAACGAAATCGTTCAAGTAGCAACAATTGATGGTGTTCATTTAAATGCAGATGAAGTTTACCATTATCTTATCGATTTAAATGACAAAGTAGGACCACATTTCCCATCTATGTATCAAGATTTAATTAATAACAATCGTTTAACAGAAATTGACTACATTAATGGCGCAGTAGCGAAATTAGGACTTGAACATGACATTAAATCTTCTGTGAATCAATTCGTAGCTAATATGATTCATGCTAAAGAAGAGCAACGTCAAGCGCAATAATTAAATATAAGTATTCCATTGGCCCTTCTAAGTAGGTATTCATCTATAAGCACTTTGAAGGGTTTTTATTTATTTTCATCACAGTGAGCGTTTACGTTTATAACCACATTGAAAAGATGGTAAGATAACCCACTCAACACTTAATTTTAATACAACTGAATTTTAAAATTAATGAAATCGGGTAGAACACCATTAAGTGAAATTAAGGAGTTATTAGACTATGAATCGTTCAACTAAAAGAATAATTATAACTGGCGTTGTCGGTGGATTATTAAGCGGTGCCGTGAAGATGGGGTGGGAAGCTCTTGTACCACCAAGAACCCCACAACGCGATGAAGAGCCGCCACCAATGACGTTGCTTAAACAACTAGGTCTTCCTAGCAATATTAAGGATGCCACGTATCACTATAATGGTCATGACATTCCTGTTACGGTAATGGGTGTACATTATGGATTTTCAGTAGCGAATGCGATGGCGTATGCTTTATTAGCTAAAAAATGTCCAAAAGTTACTGCATTACATGGCTCATTATTTGGTATTGCTATCCATATTGCATTTCATGAGTATATACTACCGAAACTTAAACTGACGCCTCCTGTAAAAGATTTACCAACTGAAGAGCGTATGTCAGAGTTATTCGGTCATATTGTATGGATGAATACCATTGATTTAGTTAGAGATTCTAAAAAATAAGTTCAATTGACATATTCATTTTTAAAAAAGAGAGATAGAAAGGTGAGTATTAACTATGGCTAAAATATTTATTACTGGTGCAACAGGATTAATTGGAACACGATTGACGCAACGTCTTATTGAAGAAGGACATGAGGTTGCTGGATTTACAACTTCAGAGAGAGGTAAAGCCAAGTTAGAAGGCCTCAATGCGAAAGCGTATATTGGCGATATTCTTAAAGCAGAAACGATTGACGCAGCTATTGGAGATTTCCGTCCAGAAATTATTATTAATCAAATTACTGATTTGAAAAATGTTGATATGGCGGCGAATACAAAAGTCCGTGTTGAAGGCGGTAAAAACTTAACAGATGCAGCCTTAAAATATGGCGTGAAGAAAGTGGTAGCGCAAAGTATTGGTTTCATGTATGAACCTGGCCAAGGTTTAGCAACTGAGGAAACGCCTCTAGATTATAATTCTGACGGGGATAGAAAGATTACAGTTGATGGTGTTGTAGGTCTTGAAAAAGAAACAGCACGTATGGATCAATATGTTGTTTTACGTTTCGGTTGGTTATACGGCCCAGGCACTTGGTATGGTAAAGATGGTATGATTTATAACCAATTTAAAGAGGGCGACGTGACGTTATCTGATGGCGTGACATCATTTATCCATTTAGATGATGCGGTAGAAGTTTCTATTCAAGCAATGAATTTTGATAATGGTATTTATAATGTAGCAGATGATGAGCCTGTTAAAGGTTCTGATTTCGCAGAATGGTATGCACAAGAAGTAGGTGTAAAACCTAACGTGAATATTACACCAGCTCAAGATTTTGAACGTGGTATTACGAATGATAAGTTCAAAGCACAAGGTGGTAAATTAATCTATAATTCATGGAAAGACGGCATGCATCCATTAAAATAAATGATTAAAAATGATATTAGATATTAGAATTAGAAAAGGTTGGGATACCATTTATCGGACTCCCAACCTTTTTTATCATGTTCATTAAATCTGTGGTGGTTGTTCATTAGTGGTAGTTGTTAACTCTGTTTCTGAATGAGTAGTTTGTGCGCTCGCACGCTCGCGACGTCGCTGTTCGATTCGTTGTTTCAACTTGTCGCCAGCTAATTTCCCGACTTTAGCATAGTGACTGTGGGCGAAATGCATTTGAATAATTAAAAATGTCGCACTGATAGCCCAATATAAACTTAAAGCTGAAGCGGATTGTAGTGAGGCGTAAATAATAAATAACGGTGATAAAATCATCATCACGTAATATGAGCGACGTTCATTTTTAGGGTAATGAATTGAGTTAACCAAGGGTTGAATAAAATAAAGTAATGCTGCAAGACAAGTCATTATAATGTCGGTATGCATTAAGTTAAACCATAAGAAATGTGGATGTTCCTTAATACCACCGCTTGTCGGATACTTAATACACGCATATAAACCTAATAAAATTGGAATTTGAATTAGAATAGGCAATGTACCGACTAAACTTTTAAAAGGATTAATGCCATAGTCATTATACTTCTTCATTAATAATTTATTTACAGCACTTTTTTCCTCTTGCGATGTCGCATGCTTAATTTTCTCCTGAATCTTATCAATTTCAGGTTTAACGACCTTAGTTTTCCCGCGCATAACGTGAATATTCTTCACCTGAATAAACATTAAAGGCATTAACACCAAGCGGATAATTAATACGATGACAATAATCGCTAAGCCATAGTTCTCGTTAAATGCGCCTCCGAGAAAATGAAGCAATGTATCCATCGGTTTTACAAATACTGAATAAAAGACACCATGTTGATCTTCAGCATGAGAGTAATCACAACCCGCCAATAATGTGATTACACCCAATAAGAAGAGGGGATATTTATGTTTCATGTATAAACTCCTATATACTGAGGTCTTTAATAATCTTAGTCTTTAATACATATAGATTAACATATAAATGTGAATTATTTTGCCTTAATGTTAGATGTGCTTATTTTTAGGAAAAGAAAAGCAAAACAACTCGTAAGTAATATGATTAAACTTAATAAAGCAATTTCCGCCGATACCGGTAACCAAGACATCATAAAATACCAGTCAGAGCCTGAAAGAATAAGTGATGGTAGTAAATGAAGTAAGCCTAAAATGAGAATAAAGGCGACGCTTAACATCACTATGTTTAATTTTACGTTAGGTGATGTCAGAGTAAATCGAAGTGGCGTGATACGTTTAATATAGCGATAAATAAGACGCAAAACGGCTACAATGATTACCCAAATGATTACCGTTAAGACTACAATATAAGGCTGCCATTGATTAATAAGATGTTGCATAGTAGTCACATGTTTTCCATTACTCATCTGGATATTTAAATTATGTGCCAGTTGGGATACATCTTTAGAATAGGCATTAGCTAAAACCACGATGCCGTAGTCTTTTTTAGGATTTAGAATAATATATGATGAATAATTTTCCAGAGTGCCGGGATGATAGACGAGTCTTTCACCGGTACTGTGATCGATAAACCAGCCAGTCGCATATTCCATAGCGTTCTCTCCGCTTTCTGTCTTCACTTTAGCTTGATGTGTCGTTTCAACCATCGTATTTAAATCGCTAGGTGGGTTCAACTGGAATCTAATCCATGGCTCTAAATCTTTGGTGCCTGACATCATGTAAGCTGAAGGGGTATCGCCGACGTTAAATTCAGGGTTACTCATATACGCTTTAGTTCCTTGAATGTCATACCCTTGCGCATCTTTAGCTGTTTTGTTATTGCTCTCTTTAGTAGTTACATGTTTCATTTTTAAAGGTTTGAAAATATGCGCCTTAAGATAGGAAGCATAGGATTCATGCGATACTTGTTGCACAATGAGCCCGAGAATATCATAGTTCATGTTCGAGTATTCGAAATTCTTACCAGGTTTAGCGTTTAAATGTCGACCTTTAACACTATTTACAATACCTTCTAAGCTATTATTTGACTGA
The DNA here is from genome assembly GCF_022690565.1 of Staphylococcus sp. acrmy. Taxonomy (NCBI): domain Bacteria; kingdom Bacillati; phylum Bacillota; class Bacilli; order Caryophanales; family Staphylococcaceae; genus Staphylococcus; species Staphylococcus sp. acrmy. Next base: position 9,217 of record NZ_JALCVE010000004.1, read on the forward strand.
GTAATCTTATCGTATCGCCAAATTATTTATGCCTATCCTAAAGGCGGCGGTGCATACATGGTATCGAAGACAAACATTGGTGAAAAATGGGGTTTACTTGCAGGTGGTTCTTTATTAGTTGATTATATTTTGACGGTAGCGGTAAGTATTTCATCTGGCGCAGATGCGTTTGTAGCTGCATTTCCTTCATTATATAATCACAAAGTACTTATTGCGTGTTTATTAGTATTGTTCATTCTAATTATGAATTTACGTGGATTGACGAATCGGCAACCGTATTGTCATATCCAGTATATTTATTTATTATCGGGTTAATTATTATGATTCTTGTTGGCGTTTGGAAAGTGGCTACTGGGCAAGCTACGCCTCATATGCATGCGACAGTAGGTACAGCTGTGCCAGGCGTAACATTATTTTTATTGTTAAAAGCATTTTCATCAGGTGCCTCATCTTTAACAGGTGTGGAGGCTATTTCAAATGCCGTAACGAACTTCAAAGATCCTGGACCTAAAAATGCGGTCAAAACATTGATTGCCATGGGAAGCATCTTAGCTTTCTTACTAGTTGGTATCGTAGGTTTAGCTTATTGGTACGGTATTATGCCAGAAACTGAAACGACGGTATTGTCTCAATTGGCTATGAATATTTTAGGTCATAACGTAGGATATTATTTTGTACAGGTCACTACTGTTATGATTCTTGTACTTGCGGCTAATACAGGTTTTACCGCTTTTCCAATGTTAGCTGCCAGTATGGCTAAAGATAAATATATGCCACATATGTTCAGAGTACGTGGTGACCGATTAGGTTATTCTAATTCGATTATTACGTTAGGCGCATGTGCGATTTTATTAATTATTGTGTTTAATGGTAAAACTGAAAACTTAATTCCGTTATATGCAGTAGGGGTATTTATTCCATTTACTTTAGCGCAATATGGCATGGTGATTAAATGGATTAAAGGACGTGAAAAAGGATGGGCAACAAAACTTATTGCTAATGCAGTCGGTGGTACCATTACTTTTATCGTCTTTATGATTTTCTTAATTACTAAATTCAGCCAAGTGTGGCCGATTTTAATCTTTTTACCATTTGTCGTATATGTATTTTTACGTATTAAATGTCACTATAAAGATATCGCTTCACAACTTAGATCGACTGCTATGGTTCAAGATATGCCAACGGTCGATAAAAACTTAGCTGTTGTGCCAGTGAGTACTATTACACCTTCTATTGATAAATCAGTATATTATGCACAAATGATTGCTGATGATGTCATTGCAGTACATGTATCGTTTGGAGATGAAGCGGATAAATGTTTTGCGGAAAAATGGGAACGTCATTTCCCAGACGTACGTCTAGTTATACTACATTCAGAATATCGTAGTGTAATACGTCCGATTTCACGCTTTATTGATAAAAGAAAAGCGCAGAGGTGAATTGAATCATCTCTACGCTATTATTTTGGGATTTAGCTCCCAGACTGTTATGTTTTAATGGTTTGCTTCATGGGCTAATACGATTTCGTTATAGTTAATATTCTCACGAAGTTGTGTTGCTACTTCGTTGGTTAATTTATTTCTAGAAATTAATTCATCTAACAATTCACGTTGAATGTAGAGTGCTTCGAGTTTTACATCTTGTTCTTGTTGCGTCGTTAACTCGTACACTTCTTTATTCTGTTCTCTTTGTTGCTTTCTCGTTTGATTTTGACGAATCGTACGAGAGAGATTGTGATATTGGTTAATAATTAAACTAACTTCTAGCACATTCGAACTATTTTGTTCATCACGCATTTTCATAATAATATTGTGATTAACCACACGCATAATTTGTTGTACTTTATTAAAGCTATTTTTAAATTCTTCTCTTTGCGTTTTACGTGTTTCTTTTAATTTTTCACGCTCTTGTTTATATTCTTCACGTCTTTCTTTTGCACTATCAATATGCTGTTGAGATGTTGCATTATGTTCTTCCTTAATTAAAGCACGTTCCTCTTTATGGACGCGATGCGCTTCTTTTCTTGAATCTTTACGTGCTTTAAAACGTAAGAAGAGGAGTCTGAAGAAACGACTTACCTTTTTCAATAATGACATCTCACGATAGGATTGACTGAATTCCATCACGTTACGATAATCAGTTAAGTCTTTTTTAGTGATACGTCCTTTTTGAATTAAGCGTTCAAGTGTTTCGGTTTCTTCATCTTCAGCAAGTTCTTGTAAACGTCGCAATTCTTTCGTGTTTTTATTATCAGGTTCCATATTAATTAGGAATGATAATTCGTTAAAGTATTGGTTAAGAATTGGACGATAATCTACATTAGTATTTTCCTTCATTTTATTTTTAAAGGCATCAAGGACATTTTGAACCATAAATATTTTAGCCGCTTGATATGACATCCCTTTAAATTCTGACGTTTGTTCAGAAGGGGTGATGAAAGGTAATACAATTTGAGCTAGGATTAAACTAATTAATACCATTAGCGAAGCAATAAATAATAAATCATTACGATAAATAAATTCTTGGTTATTATTCATCATAAATGGCAAGGTTAGTGCCATTGATAGCGAGATTGTACCGTGAATACCACACATCGTCATGATAAACGCATAATGTTTACGATTAGGTGGGCCGGTATCTTCTTCATCGTCTAGGTAAGATTGCATATTTTTTGGATAATAAAAATCTTTAAACCATAGATATACCCAAATAAATCTAAAGATATAAATTGCCAAGGCGATTAATAGTGCAGTCGTAACTAAGAATAGGATATTTTGAGGTTCATCTCTCACAATTTCCATAAATACTTCTGGAACGATGTAACCAAGCACTACGAAGACGAAACCGTTTAAGGTATAGCTTAACGTGTTCCAAATTTGATTGTAGTTCATTTGGATTTCAGTTTGAGCACGTATTAATCGATCGCGTTCTAAACCGTGAATTAAACCTGCAACTACTACGGCGATGATACCTGACGCGTGGAGTTCTTCTGCGACGAAGTAAATCGCAAAGGGTGTTAATAATTGAATAAATGTAAGTGTGTTACCATCTTTTAATCCTTTGTTGGCAGTAAGGTAGACTCTTAGACTAACTACAAGTGCACCGATAACCGCTCCAACTAAAATACCTAAAATAGTTGAAATGATAAATTGTCCAATAGCGTCAAATGCAGAAAAGCTACCAGTCACAAGTGCTGTCACAGCAATTTTAAAAGAAATGATACCCGCTGCATCATTTAATAATGATTCACCTTCTAAAATTGACATTGAGCCTTTAGGTAAGAGTTTACCTTTAGTAATCGCAGACACTGCTACAGCATCTGTTGGACAGAGTATCGCAGCGATAGCGAACGCGGCTGGCATAGGTAAGTTAGGCAAGATCCAATGGATGAAGAAACCAACACCGATGACGGTAGTGAAGACAAGTCCCATAGCCATCAAAATAACGGGTTTACGATATTCAAGAAGTTTGGTACGAGACACGTGCGTTCCTTCAACGAATAATAGTGGGGCGATGACCGCCATCATAAATACTTCTGACTCAAATTCAAAATGAATAGGAATAGGCAAAATAAATAGACAAACACCTAATGCAATTTGAATAAAGGCAGTAGGAATTACGGGAAACCTGTTATAAATAATAGAACTAATGATTACTGCGAATATAAATAATAAAAATGCTTCTAATAGTTCCATAAATAACTTCTTTGTAAAATAAAATCATTATTATTTTACCATTATATGAAATGCGCTATCAAAACACGAGTACTATTTTATAAAACTATTATTATTTAGGCTTATATGGAATGGGAGAATTAAGTTATCTTGGAAGAATTGTTGTGAACGGATGAGATACTAAAAGACTCTTAAATGACGAGGAATCACATCATTTAAGAGTCTTTTAATAAATAGAGGAGTAAAGCATTATAGTTTGTTCATATTGAAAACAGTTAATGCTGTGTGACCTCTTGAAAATTAATAGTTAATTGAATGACGACCTTGGCTACGTGTCTTTTCAGCCAAAGCTTGAGCGTTGGTTTTATATTTTCTATAAAAAAGAATTAGGAAAATGAACCAAATCGGTGAAATGAAAATCGCCATTCGTGTATCTGCACTGAAGAATAAGAGAATAAATACAAAGGCGAAGAAGGCAAGTACGACATAGGCCATGGCTTGTCCGCCAAATAATTTGAATTTATTTTTACGATGTTCTTCAGGATTTTTACGCACATATATAATATAAGAAATAATTATCATTGCCCATACGACTAAGAATAGGACGGTTGATAATGTTGTAACGTATATAAATAATTGAATTGCATCTGGGAAGATAAAGTTTAATAAGGCTGCGCCTAATAATGTTCCAGATGACACAAATAATGATAGGTATGGCACGCTATTATTATTAGTCTTACTTAATACTTTCGGACCTAGCCCTTGTTTTGAAAGACCAAATAAAATACGGCTGTTTGAATAAATACCACTATTCGTTGCTGAAGCGGCAGCTGTAAGTACCACAAAGTTAACTAATCCAGCTGCGAAAGGTAAGCCGATTAAACTGAACATTGTTACAAATGGGCTACTGTTTGAGTCAATTTTATTCCATGGGATAACTGACATAATAACAAGTAAACCGCCCACGTAGAATAATAGAATACGTATTGGCACATTGTTGATTGCTTTAGGAATAACTGTTCTTGGATCTTTTGTTTCTCCAGCAGTTACCCCGATTAATTCAATTCCTATAAATGAATAAACTGCAATTTGGAAAGCCATCAAGAAACCAAATGGACCATTAGGGAAGATACCACCATGGTTAACTAGGTTACCGAATGAGGCATGTCCATATGATGTTTTAAATGAGAAGAATATCATAACAAGACCGACGATAATCATTGCGATAATCGTGATAATTTTAATGATAGAGAACCAAAATTCTAACTCCCCAAATAATTTAGCACCTAACATATTAAATGAAATAAGCATGAGTACGATAAAAAGCACGGTAATCCAGTGTGGAACTTGTGGGAACCAAAAACTAAAATATTGTCCCATTGCAGTTAAATCTGACATACTTGAAAAAATCCAAGAAAGCCAGTAAGTCCAGCCAATCACGAATCCTCCAAAAGGTCCTATATATTCATTGGCAATATCCACAAATGAATTGAATCGTGTATTACTAAGTAATAATTCCCCTAGTGCTCTCATAAAAGCAAAAAGCACCATACCAATAATCATGTATGTAAGTAGAAGTGAAGGTCCTGTTAAAGCAATGGTTTGACCTGAACCTAAGAATAAACCTGTTCCAATCGCGCCCCCAATTGCGATTAATTGGATGTGTCTGTTGTTTAACTCTCTCTCTAACTGTCTAGCCATATACTTCCTCCTTAGAAAGCACGCTTATAATTTGACGCTCTAGTAGTGTAAACGCTTTCTTTTAATGGTAATCTAATACTCACTTTCAACAAAGAAATTGATTATTTATAAATCAGCTAAGTTAAAAATGTCTAGGTGTTGAAGTATTCAGTTTTTTTAGATTTGCAATTTTAATTGTTTACAAAAAATGTAACTTTGCTAAAAGTTATTTTTATTATACTCTTAATTTGTGGAAATACAAACAAATTTCTGAAAATTTAAGAAACAGAATAATTTATAATATATGATAACTATGACATAATTATTAAATTCTAAAGCTTAAATAGTGGAGAGGGATAGTGTCATGAAAATTGGAACCATAGCAGATTTACATATTGATCGTCATCCTAAACTTGAAGCGTAGATATATCTTGAGGCTTTGACACATGTTGTAAAACAAAGACGCATAGATTTATTGTTAATTGCTGGCGATATGTCTAATCATTTTCAACAAAGTTATCAATTTATTGTAGATTTAAAAGAACGCTGCGCTATTCCTATATTCTTTGTGCCTGGGAATCATGATTATTGGACGGGCGAGGATACGCCTACTTCAACAGAAATATATGATTTTTACGTGAGTAAGCCGGAGTGTTTAATTGGAAAGCCCTATATAATTAATGATGAGTGGGCAATTGTAGGTCATACAGCTTGGTATGATTATAGTTATGCCGCTGACAAGTTTGATATGGAACGTATAGCGCGTGGTAAATTTTATGGTGCGACATGGCAAGATAAGGTGAAAATTGATTGGCAAATGGATGATAGAACATGGTCTAAAGTAGCTGCGCAACAGACGAGACATGACTTAGAACAAGTGGGTAACAGACAAGTGATCTTAATGACGCATATTGTTACGCATCCTCAATTTGTAGTGCCAACACCACATCGTATCTTTGATTTTTTCAATGCGTTTATAGGCACTAGAGATTTTGATGATTTATATGCACGGTTTCCAATCAAATACAGTATTATGGGACATGTTCATTTTCGTAAGTCACTTGTTGAACAGAACACGACATATTTATGCCCATGTCTTGGTTATCAACGTCAGTGGCGAACGTCTGATATCGAACAAGAAATGAATCATGCTTTAATGGAAATAGATATTTAATAGTAACGAGAAGGCCAGAAATCTTTTGAAATATATTAGATTTCTGGTTTCTTCATATTATGGTTGTATATAAATACATTTTTTGCCAGGAGCATTAAAACTACGTTCCAACTTTTCTTTTTTGATTTTAATCAATTGAAAATGATTTGGCACGATGGCGGGTAGGATAATTTTTTTGAAAAAGTGGCTCCATAATGGGTCAATATAATAATAATAGTCGTCATCATAGCCGATTAATAATGTGACATGGATATTAGAAACAAGTCGCATCGCACCGTTATCAAATTTAAACTTTCTATGAAATGGCTTGCGTCCTAAACTTGTGTGATACATAATAACAGGCTGACCTGCATCGATGACTGCTTCTAAATCTTTTAAGTCAGTACCTGTGCCATCGACGAAATGCTCATCAATCGTTTTTAAATAGGGCACGTAGGCATCTGGAAATATCGTTTGATGATATCCTAATTTAATAAGAAAATGATGTCCCACGTATCCTTTGTAGGGATTATTAGGATGTGTCGGCCAGTATTTCATAATATCAGTGGCACGAATATTGTGTTTATTATATTGTAATAACATTGCTGCTGAGACACCTTCACACCCCATTATCATCGGGATTGGAAATAATTGACTTATCGGTTTAATAGGTAAGATTGTTTTCTTCATTACGCGTTCTCCTTCGTACCCATATAAAGCGTTGTGTACGGTCTAGTTAAAGTAAATTTATTATATACCTTGAACGCAATCTCGTATATTATTTTGAACATTATTTACCAGGAAATATTTTAAAAAGTTATTAGAGCCAAAGAAAAGGGGCTAAGCTATATCTATCTTAATAGCTCAGCCTCATTTTTATAACGATTTATTGTTTTCTTACGGCATGGACGATATAGTTCATGTCATCTTTATGTGTGCGCATTGTCTTGAACATATTTACAAACATTGGACGATTAGATGGTTTAAGGGCGTTTTTAATAATATTTAATGTGCCTAACAGCCCTTCATCGCGAATCATACCACGTGGAGTCATTAATGATAATGGTCCCATGTGAGATTGAATATTTGAAAAGCCAGCGTCTTGATAGAGTTGATACCAATGTTCAGGTTTGAGTGGGGTCACCTTAACGTTTATGGTCTCACTTAACTCGCTAACCACAAGTTGTTCCTGTTCTCGATTCACAATAGCGATATCATGCGTTAACAACACGCCATTTGGTTTGAGTACACGTGAATATTCTTGAAGAACCTTTTCCTTAACTGATAATGGTAACATTGTCAGCATGGCCTCATTTAAGATAATATCAAAGCTATTGTCTTCGAAAGGTAAGGATGCAGCATTTGCTTGTGTTAAATGGATGTAATCATCTAATTGATGTTTAGAAATATTTTGTTGTCCCTTTTCCAAAGCAGCTTTATTAAGGTCGACGCCTTCTATATGACATTGGAATTTTTGAACCAGTTCAATAGAAGTCGTACACATATTACAACCAACTTCTAATACACGTTTATCTTTTGAAAAATGCCCTCTATCGATGAGCCAATTTGTAGCGACTATGCCTCCAGGTCGTAAGCGTTTTTTACCTAATTGAGCTAGAAAAGTATGGCCAGCTATTTTTTTCGCCATATTGAACACCTCTTTGTCTGTTAAAATTTGTTAAATAATACATGATTTTCGAGATGAACGTGTTCATGTGTTTCACGTTCTAAATTTTCAAGTCTTTGATAAACTAGTCTCCAAGTTTGGCAAGCTTCAGTAGGTGGTTGATAGTCGTTCGTCAAACGTCGCATTTCTTCAAGTAATTCTCCAGTATGCGTATGATCGTCTACTAAACTTTGAATAATACTATCAGCATTATCTACATGTTCACCTTTAGAGATTTTAATTAATTGAGGGAAATCTTGGTCATCTTCTTGAGCCATATGTTCTAACATGCCGTCTCTATATTGTCGGTACAAATCTTGTAGTTGAAGTAAAAATGGATGGTTGCCACCATGGACTTTAGCGACTTTAGTCACATATGGAGAAAGATTTGAAAATTCTTCACGCATCGTTTGATGATAACGTGATTGGATGTATTGAATTAATGACGGTACGTCGAGATATTTAACGTTAATATTACCAGCTTGTTGTTGAGGTAAAGCGTTAATTTTATCGATTAGTGTCTCAGCATCTACTTTTTTATTTTTAACGGCCTCTTCAATGGAAATATTACCTCCACAACAGAAGTCTATGCCATATTGTCTGAAGATATCTGAACTGAGTGGGTGGTCAGTTACAATATCTGCAACGATTGATTGTTTTGTAATCATAATTATTCCTCCCTTATTTCAATTCAAGTATACTAAATAATAATGATTTTCAATTACGAATGTTGAAAATGTCATATATTTGTTAAAACTTTATATAAAAATTATAAAAAAGAACCAACATGGAATGTTAAACTATCCCATGTTGGTTCTCTTAAAAGGTATGACTGAAATGTAATTTAAGCTGGATTACGGTGATTTCTAAAGTAAATTACTTGAAGCGTAATTAAGATAATCGCCGTTAATATAATGACAATCATATATGGCGTTGCATCGTATTGACCTTTGAGACCGACTAATGGTGAAATAATGCCTCCAAGCATGAATTGGAATAATCCTAATAAACTTGAAGCATTTCCGCTTCCACCTGTACGTTCTTCCATAGCCATTGAGAAACCGAGTGGGCCAATTGACGTTACTGGACAAACGTTTAAGAAGAAAGCGATAAGCAAGATCCATAGTGGTCCATGTGTAGCTAAGGTGATGACAATTAAAATAACGCCGACTACTTGAATTAATGTTAAATAAATAAGTAATTTGAAGCAATTAATGTATTCTACAAGTAATGCAACGATTTGACTAACGACAATTAATCCAATACCGTTGACGGCAATCATCACACTATATTGTTGTGGCGTCATACTGTAAACCTTTTGCGTAATGAAAGGTGACGCAGATGAAAAGCTGAATAGCATGACGTAAGTCAAACCTTGTAATAACATCGGTATAATAAAACGTGGCTTTTTCAATAAACTACTGAAGTCTTTAAATATAGCTTTAAAGTTTAACGTTATATGTTCGGCTTTAGTTGTTTTCGGCATATTGAAAGCTACGCCACAAATAACTAAAATACTAATAATAGTTAAGATAATGAAGATAATTCTCCATGAACCTAATGTCAGTGAGGCACCACCGAGTAATGGCATAATAATAGTTACAATGCCGTTCACGACCATAAGCGAGGCAAGAAATTTTGCCAATACGTCGCCTTCATATTTGTCTCCGGCAAAGGCTTTAGCCATCACAATAATACCGCCTGCAGTTAAACCTTGAATAAAACGAATAACTAGAAATAAACTTAAGCTTGTGACAAATATTGCACATACAGAAGCTAAGAAAAAGACGCTTAATATAATTAAAGCCATCTTTTTACGGCTGAACGCATCTGACAATGGACCAAATAAAAATTGGCCTAGCGCTAAACCGATCATCGCAAATGAGAGTGTGAGTTGTATTTCTGAAGTTGATGATTTAAATTGATGTTGTACTTCTGGCAATGCCGGCAAATACATATCAATAATCATCGGTCCGAATGCTGTCATGACACCTAAAACGATTAATAAAAGTAAGGGCAATTTGGTGTTTTGTGTATTTTGCATAATTGTTCTCCTTAAAGTGTATACAATTATATTATATAAGTTTTTATGGCTATATTATATGGGTTTTTATAGTATTTGCAATTTACATTTTAAAAAATAAGTTGGAACCTATCTTTAGTGGAAATTAAAATACGCCCTTAGCCAGATTTTATATCCAACTAGAAGGCGTATGTCATAGCAAAGTATGAAAATTATTGAGATGAAGAATCGTTTGAGTTGTTAAGGATATTATTGAGCTTTTCTTTAATATCATCAAATTTTGTATTTACATCATTTAATAAATCATTTACTTTACTTTCATTTTCGTTATTTTGTTGTGCATTATTGGCTTCTTTCAACTTATCCACTTGTTCTTGATAGAACTTAGTTAATTTTGAATCTTCGCCATTTTGTTCATTATTTTTTAAATTATTAATCTCATCTTGAAGTTGTTTAATGCGACCGTCTGTATCGACTTTATCTTTAATATCATTCTTAGCGTTTTCAACTTGTTGTTTAATGTCGTCGCTTTGGTTTTCAACTTCTTTTTGATAGTTTTTCGATACATTATTATCATTTGATGACTCTGTCGCTTGTTCATTACTACCACTATTATGATTGAGTAAAGCGCGCGTCGCAAAGACTGCCAGAATAATAACTAAGATGGCAATAATAGCGATTAGCCACTTTTTAGATTTTCTGTTTTTCTCATTTTCTTCTTCCAATTGTTGTTCACGTCGAAAGTCACGTTCATTGTAATAGCGATTGCCATCACGGTCATATTCATCACGGCGATGGTCTCTTTCACGCTCATAGTCGTCATCACGATATCTTGGATCATCATCGCGATAACGGGCATCATTACGGCGATACGCTTCTTCATCGTGTCGACGTTCTTGACGATAACGTTCCTCGTTACTTTGACGATTCCGTTTGCGGTATTGTTCATCATATTTATATGAGTCTTTATATTTATCTGTTCGTTTCATGATAGTCACCTCTTCTATTTAATAGTTTAAGTTAACTGTTTAAGTACTCTTGCGACATTTTCAGCAGTGTGTGTTAAATTGCGTTCACCATTATCCAAGAGCGTAGCGATATCCTCAGGTTGTTCAATAATGCTAAACACACTATCGATGCCATGTTGATAAACGGCTTGATAATCTTCATCTAAGCTACCACACAGGGCAATGACTGGAATATGATGGGCTTTCGTAGCTTTAGCTACTCCGATTGGCGTCTTGCCATAAATCGTTTGCGCATCCATCTTACCTTCGCCGGTGATAACTAAATCGGCATCTTTTACTCTTTCTGAAAAGTGGGTCTCCTGTAGTACGATGTCAATTCCTTTAGATAGTGAGGCATTAAAGAAAGCAAGAATACCTGCACCTAATCCTCCAGCAGCTCCAGCGCCAGGGATGTCTTTTACATGTGTATGAAGCTCTTGTTCTATCATAGCATGATAGTTTGTCAGAGCGGAATCCAACTTTGGTATCATCTTTTGAGTTGCACCTTTTTGAGGGCCATAAACAGCTGTTGCGCCATTCGTACCTAATAGTGGATTAGTCACATCACAAGCAACTTCAAAATGTACGTCTTTAAGGCGTTTGTCTAATGATGACACATCGATGTGTGTTAGGTTGGCAAGTTGTTCTCCGCCTGGTTTTAATGGGACATGATTAGCATCAAGAAATTTAACGCCTAACGCGCTTAACATACCACTACCGCCATCGTTGGTAGCACTGCCGCCAATGCCAAGGATAATCTTTGATACTCCATGATCGAGGGCATCTAAAATAAGCTCGCCTACACCGTAAGTTGTGGTTATTAAAGAGTTGCGTTCTTCTTTAGAAATTAAATCTAAACCAGCAGCTGCTGCCATTTCAATAATAGCTACCGTATCATCTTTTGAACGTGCATAACTAGCTTTAATTTCACGGTATAAAGGATCATGAACTTTTACGGTATGTGATTGGGCATGAAGTGCTTCTTTTAAGGCATCTGTTGTTCCTTCGCCACCATCGGCCATCGGTATAATGTCAAAGCTGACAGTGTCTTTGAACACATTAGTGAAACCTTGTTGAATAGCTAACCCTGCTTGTTTAGCTGACATACTTTCTTTAAATGAATCTGTTGCGATAACGATATGATTGAGATTCATATGTATAGCCACTCCTTAATTTTTTAAAGATATTAAAACGTGTGACGTTATTATTTACTTTCAAGTAATTTAAAAAATGACATGATATTCTTAATTATTATTATAACGCATAGAAGTTTAAGAGATTGCTTAAATAATAGTTGTGAATTTAATTCATAAACAATTCCATATCTAAGCTAGGCAATTTAGCGTATAGTGATTATAATATATTTTGAACTGTTAGCACATTCAGTATACAAATACTTTCTATTTATATGAAGAAATTAAACTAATTAAAAAATCTTAAAAAGACTACAAAGGAGCCTAATTATGAAGTTGACACAAACACACTATGAAATTATTAAATTCGTCATAGTGGGTGGGATAAATACACTAGACTATTACATCGTGTATTTAATCTTATTGAAGTTATTAAATGTGAATTATATGTTCAGTCATATTATTGGTTTTTTAGTAAGCTTTATTATTTCTTACTATTTAAATTGTTATTTTGTTTATAAAGTAAAACCGACATTGAAGAAATTTTTAAGCTTTCCAATCACCCAAGTAGTGAATATGGGAATGCAAACATTTCTATTATATATCTTCGTAAGATGGTTTGATTTTCCAACTGAAATTGCTCCATTTGTAGGATTAATCGTTACTATTCCTATTACATTCGTATTATCAAAATGGATCTTAAGAGATTAGGGAGCGGAACAGAAATCTAATGTAACTTATAAGATTTCTGACCGCTCTTTTTTTATGCCAAATTTTCAGAAATTTAGGTTTTGCTAAAAAATTAATTAGCTTATTTATATAAAAAATATAGAATTTAAAAAACGTTGTCATTAGATTTTCTATGGTTCATACTATTGATATTAAAGCGTTTAAGGTGGTTAACCGAATGTCTCAAAGTGAAAATCTTAAATTGGCTCAAAGAGGGGCTTACTTAAGTTTAGTAGTATATATTATTCTCTCTGTTTCTAAATATATTATTGGTTTTATTTATGATTCAGCTGCGGTTAGAGCAGATGCATTAAATAACATGACAGATATTATTGTTTCTATTGCAGTAATCGTTGGTCTTAAAATATCAATTAAACCGGCCGATAAGAACCATCCTTATGGTCATTTGAAATCTGAGAATATTTCAACGTTATTAGTGTCATTTATTATTATGTTTGTGGGTATACAAGTTGTGATTGAAAATGCTCCCCACATACTGACAAATGAACATCATACGCCTAATATTATTACGATTGTAGTGAGTTTAATTAGTGGTATCGTGATGATTGGTGTATATGCCGTCAATCATCGTCTAGCTAAAAAAACAAAAAGCAGTTCATTAGATTCTGCAGCTAAGGATAATTTATCAGATGGCTTAGTCAGTATTGGTACTGCAGTTGGCTTGGTCTTCACACAATTTGGTTTACCCATTGTCGATGTTATTTTAGCTACTGTATTAGGATTACTAATTATCTATACAGGATTTGGCATTTTTAGAACATCCATATTTGCACTTAGTGACGGATTTAATGAAAAAGATTTAGAAGAATATCGTGATAAAGTGTTAGAGGTCGAAGAAGTTAAAGAAGTTAATAATCTTAAAGGCCGTTATCATGGAAGTAGTATATTTTTAGATGTCACAATAGTAGTGGATGCTCATCTATCATTACAACAAGCTCATGGCATTTGCGATAAAGTAGAAGAACATTTACATAGTAAAGGTATTTCCTCAGTGTATGTACATCCAGAACCGGACACCTTAGTTAATTCAGAGACTAAATAGTAGGATGAATTTATTGGAATAATAAATCACAGACTAGAATAAACAAAAAGGCTAGAACATTTTGCGATACGAAATGTTCTAGCCTCTTTTGTGTAGTATTGAATGAAATTGTACTTAGTTCATGTCTAGTAAATGTGTCTATTCGCTTACCACCAGCCATTAGATTCTCTAAAGCTAATCGCTGCTTCGATTGAACCATAACGTTCTTTAGCGTATTGGACCATACCTTTAGTTTGTGTTTCTACTGAACCATAGCCCCATGATTGGTTCGTTTGGCCTAAACCATGATATTGACCATTTGAAGCATTTGGATTACCACTTGATTCAGGTAAGACTATCTTTTCCCAAAGTTCTTGAGTCCCGCCAGCTGCGATAAAACGTTGATAGACAGAAGATGTACTATCACTTGAAGTAGTATTAGTCGTCGTTACATTTGATTGTTGATTATATTGATTAGGTGTTGCTTCACTCGCATGAGCTTGTCCTGATTCTAAACCTGCGGCACCTAAAGATACCATTGTCATTAAAGCAAATATTGATTTCTTCATAAATAAAATTCTCCTTTAGTAATTGGTTTGATTAGGATGAGATATGATTATTTTATACTCTGGGAAATCGATAAACGGTGTCCCAAAAGTAGGATTCTCGGCAGATACCGTCACGATTCAACAAAATTTGAAGAACAATTTTGCTCATCGTTCGGTTCTGCTCAAATCCTAAACACTTTTGTCCCAACCTCGTACCCCAATAAACTTTGCGATCGATTACGGTAAATCCACTATAACACCACAAAAGATGTCATAGGTTACCACCAAATCAAAAGTAGATTTCAGAAATAAAGCACACATAACAAACATGACAAATGTAAGACATATATTCCAAGAAGATGAATAAACGCCATTATTATGAAAATAACTGAAATAGTTTTATAATAAAATTAATAAATAGAAAAAGTATTCAGTTTCTTAGCACAACGATATTTAAAAAAGATAAGTTTAGTGGGTAATGCATTAAAAAGTTAAGCAACACTCCCTAAACTAACGTACAGGAAGGTGTCTTATATGCCAAAATTAATTTTATGTCGTCATGGGCAAAGCGAATGGAACGCTAAAAACTTATTTACTGGTTGGGAAGATGTTCAATTATCTGAACAAGGTAGAAATGAAGCTATTACGTCTGGTCGTAAGTTAAAAGAAAGTGGAATTGAAATTGACGTTGCTTTTACTTCATTATTAACAAGAGCATTAGAAACGACACAATATCTTTTAGCAGAATCAGACCAAGAATGGATTCCAGTGCATAAAAGTTGGCGTCTAAACGAACGTCACTATGGTAAATTGCAAGGTCTTAATAAAGATGAAGCACGTAAATAGTTTGGCGAAGAACAAGTACATCAATGGCGTCGTTCTTATGATGTGAAACCTCCAGCACAAACTGAAGAACAACGTGAATCTTACTTAAAAGATCGCCGCTATCGTCACTTAGATCATCGCATGATGCCATATTCAGAAAGTCTAAAAACAACTTTAGAACGTGTGGTTCCTATTTGGACAGATAAAATTTCACAACACTTATTAGACGGAGAAACAGTGTTAGTGGCTGCTCACGGTAATTCAATTCGTGCATTAATTAAGTATTTAGATAATGTCTCAGATGAAGATATTGTCGGTTATGAAATTAAAACAGGTGCGCCACTCATTTATGAACTAGATGAGCACTTAAATGTAACTGATCATTACTATTTATAATTAATTATTAATTAAATAAGAAGACGTTTAAATGGATAGAGCGAGGGAACGAAACTTTTGTATGTACAATAGATTAAGTCCTCTCGCTCTTATTCTGTAATAGGAGTTATTTATGGAAGAAAAGGGTATACTATGCTGATTTACGATTACGTTTATGTTGTTTAATAATTTTTAGCGCGCGCTTACGTGTTTTAATATTAGGACTGTTCAAATTGCGACGTGCTGTTTGTACATCTTGTTTAATATTTGATTCCTCCTTTTCAAAAAGTATAAAGGTAAATAGCAAAAATGTAAATAGGAATTATTACGATTTATAATATAAACATATTTAATGCAATATGATTTGAAATCTGTATAATGGTCAAATATATTTCGATACACATAAGATTGGAGGTTCATGCATGTCTCATAGAAGAAAGTTAGCCATGATTTTTACGATGTTACTCGGAGGGTTCTTCGGCTTATTAAATGAAACCTTATTAACGACGGCCTTACCTAGAATAATGAAAGATTTCAACATCGAATATTCACAAGTTCAATGGTTAACGACGGCATTCTTATTAACTAATGGGGTAGTAGTTCCACTATCGGCCTTTATTATTCAACGTTATACAACAAGACAAGTCTTTCTAACAGGTATCATTATCTTCTTACTAGGTACATTATTAGGAGGATTTAGTCCAAACTTTACTACGTTATTAATTGCACGTATTATACAAGCCTTAGGATCAGGAATTATGATGCCATTAATGATGACGACAATTCTTGATATATTTAAGCCACATGAACGTGGTAAATACATGGGAATGTTTGGATTAGTGATTGGATTAGCGCCAGCAATTGGCCCAACATTATCTGGCTATTTAGTAGAATATTTAAACTGGAGATCATTGTTCCACGTCGTAGCACCAATTTCAGCGATTACATTTATTATTGCTCTTAAAATTATTAAAAACGTAGGAACTAAAGTGAAAACACCGATTGATATGATATCAATTATGTTATCTATACTAGGTTTCGGTGGTCTACTATACGGCGTAAGTTCAATTTCTAGTGACGGTTGGGATGACCCGGTCGTACTTACGACTATTATCGGTGGCATTATCTTAGTAGCCCTATTTATTTGGAGACAAGAACGTCTTGAAATACCATTACTAAGTTTTAAAGTCTTTAAAAATAAAGAGTTCGCAGTAGGTTTAGCGATTATGGCTGCGACAATGATTTCAATGATTGGTTCTGAAACAGTGTTACCGATGTTCGTTCAAAACTTATTAGGACGTACGCCGGTTGATTCAGGGTTAATCTTATTACCAGGGGCTATTGTTATGGCAATTATGTCTTTTATCTCAGGCTGGTTATATGAAAAATTTGGTGCTAAAGTACTTGCCATTCTTGGTATGTTAATCGTGATTATTACAACTTCTTACTTTGTAGTCATGGATGAACATACGTCTGTAGTAGTGCTAGCAGTCGTATATGCGATTCGTATGATTGGTATCGCACTTGGTTTGATGCCTATTATGACGCATACGATGAATCAACTAACACCAGAATTAAACGCGCATGGTTCATCAATGACGAATACCATTCAACAAATCTCAGGTTCAATTGGTACGGCTGGATTAATTACTATCTTGAGTGTTGCCAGTAAGAATTTCCAACCTACGATGAGTGACTATCAAGGTATGAATAAGAAAGAAATGGCTGGTCAAATTCAAATTGACGCGATGTTACATGGCTATCATTCAGGTTTCTTGTTTGCCGTAGCCATTACAGTAATCAGTTTATTGCTGACATTTTTAATAAAAAGTAAAAAGAAAATTAAAGCTGAATCTCAGAAAAGTTCACAGTAGATGATTGGAAACGTCCACTAATGTAATTCATTACAGTAAATGAAATGCATGATGTGGACGTTTATTTATGTAATATCCAAACATTCTGAACACTTAGAAAGATGTAAAATAATATTGACTATTCCTACCTATGAGATTAGAATTAATTTATTCTGACTAATCTAATAGGAATATGGAGGTAAAGATAGATGAAAAGACTTTTATTTGTTGCTTTAGCACTTATCTTTGTATTAGCTGCTTGTGGTAACGGGGGCTCATCTGATAAAAATAGTGATTCTAAATCAAGCAGTAGCGACAACAAAACATTAAAAGTGGGTACTGAAGGTACATATGCACCTTTCACTTATCATGACAAACAAGACAATTTAACTGGTTACGACATTGATGTTATTAAAGCAGTAGCTAAAGAAGAAGGCTACAAACTTAAATTCAATGAAACATCATGGGATTCAATGTTCGCAGGTTTAGACGCAAAACGTTTCGACGTAATCGCTAACCAAGTAGGTATTAATAAAGATAGAGAAAGAAAATATAAATTCTCTGATCCTTATACTTATTCAAGTGCAGTATTAGTAGTACGTGAAAATGAAAAAGACATTAAATCATTTGATGACGTAAAAGGCAAAAAAATGGCACAAACATTTACGTCTAACTATGGTCAATTAGCGAAAGATAAAGGTGCAGATATTACTAAAGTAGATGGTTTTAACCAATCTATGGACTTATTATTATCTAACCGTGTTGATGGTACATTCAACGATAGCTTATCTTATTTAGATTATAAAAAACAAAAACCTAACGCTAAAATTAAATCAATTGAAGGTAATGCGGAACAAAATAAATCAGCATTTACATTCAATAAAGATGTAGACAAAAAAGTAGTTTCTGATTTTAATGATGGCATTAAAAAACTTAAAGAAAATGGCGAATTAGCTAAAATCGGTAAGAAATGGTTTGGTGAAAATGTTTCTGAGCCTAAATAGTGAACAACAACATGCACTTGACGCGGCAAGCCAAGCATTCGGGCCAATGTTGGAAGGGTTAGTTAAATACTCAATTCCAATTACTATCGTTACATTTATCTTAGGATTAATTATTGCTTTATTTACAGCGTTAATGCGCATTTCTACAAGTAAAATTTTAAAAGGTATCGCACGTGTTTATGTCTCAATTATTCGTGGGACACCAATGATTGTACAATTGTTTATTATCTTCTATGGTATTCCGGAATTAGGTCGATTGATGACTGGTAATGCCGATGAACAATGGACACTTTCATCAGTGCTTTCAGCAATTATTGGTTTATCTCTGAATGTCGGTGCCTACGCTTCAGAGATTATCCGTGGTGGTATTATTTCAATTCCTAAAGGTCAAACTGAAGCGGCTTATTCAATTGGAATGAACTATCGTCAAACTATCCAACGAATTATTTTACCTCAAGCAATTAGAGTTTCGATTCCTGCTTTAGGTAATACATTCTTAGGTTTAATCAAAGATACATCTTTATTAGGATTTATCTTAGTGGCAGAAATGTTCCGTAAAGCTCAAGAAGTAGCATCTACTACATATGAATATTTCACAATTTATATTCTTGTAGCAGTTATGTATTGGGTAATATGTTTCATTATTTCAGTCCTACAAAGCTTCTATGAATCATATATTGAAAGAGGGTATAACTCATGATTGAATTAAGTGGTATCCATAAATCATTCAATGATAAAGAAGTCATTAAAGGCATTGATTTAAATGTTGAAAAAGGGGAAGTCGTGACGCTTGTCGGCCGATCTGGCTCTGGAAAAACAACATTGCTACGTATGATTAATGCACTCGAAATTCCTACTAAAGGTAATGTGACCGTAAATGGTGAAAGTTATACAGCTGACAACAAAAAGTCTCAGATTAATGTACGTAAACAATCTGGTATGGTCTTTCAAAGTTATAACCTTTTCCCACATAAATCCGCTTTGGAAAATGTGATGGAAGGGCTAGTCACAGTTAAGAAGATGAATAAAGCTGAAGCAAGAGAAAGAGCGTTAAGCTTATTGGAAAAAGTTGGATTAACAAGTGTAAAAGACCAACGTCCTCATGCTTTATCTGGTGGACAACAACAACGTGTAGCCATCGCTAGAGCATTAGCAATGAATCCTAAAGTAATGTTATTCGATGAACCTACATCTGCATTAGACCCTGAACTGGTTAAAGATGTATTAAAGGTTATTAAAGAATTAGCTGATGAAGGGATGACAATGGTGATTGTTACGCATGAAATGCGTTTCGCACAACAAGTGTCTAACAAAGTCGTCTTTATTCATGAAGGATTAATTGGCGAACAAGGTTCACCAGAAGAGATGTTTAATCATCCAAAAACTGAGGAATTACGTCGTTTCCTTAACGTTATTAATGAATAATATAAACAAAAAAAGTTAAAGTGTTTAGGTTATAAATCCTAGATTTAAGCGTAGAGGTGATTCATGATTGAATTACCTCTACGCTTCTCTTTTATCAATACTTCGTATTATTTGGCTACGCGTTCCCAGGGGATGGGTCGAGCCACGGTCTCGACACTCATCCTATTCCCTCGGGAGTCTCCGCCAAAAATACTTCGTTGGTTATATGTGAAGTTACATTAAAATAATTAAAAATATGACACTTCATATAATTTAATAAAGACTAAGAGGCACTAAAGTATATAAAATAAAAAATGGTAACTTCTATTGAAACAAGATAGAAGTTACCATTTTCTCTTTAATCCGAGATGTTTATGTCTTGGTCTTATATTTATTTTGTAATAATTAAGTAGGTTAGATTATCTGTTATCTGCGTTCTAGTAATTGTTTAACTTGATAAGCGAATGGTTTAATAGGCTTGATAAAGTCGCCAACATATTCGTAGACATTAGCGTTAAAGCCTTTTTTAAACTGTTGTACACCATAGTCTTCAGCATCTTCACTAAAGTCGCCTGTAATACCATAAAAGTTGTAACGGTCAATGTTATGTTCTTTAGCGAATTTAATCATATCCCATTGTAGTCGATATGCGCCCATATATTCATTATATTTAGGGTTGGAACCACTGGATAGATAATAAACTTCATGGTCATTGTAAAGATAAAGTGCAGCCGCTAAGTTTAAGATTTCGCCTTCTGCAGCAATCTTGTCTTTTGTTTGGTTCAACTTACGCTCATTACTATCAAATTGTTGTTGAACTTGAGTGCGTTTATTTTTATTTTTCTTAGAGTTAGGGCTTTCTTTTAACACTTCATCGACTTCAGCTAATTGTTGTGCTAAATCGTCTTGTTTTTGTTGAAGTGTTGATAAGTATTCATTTAAATCGATATAGGCTAGTTTTAACATAGCATGGTCTTCATATGTTTTTTGCATATCATAGAAGTAAGGTTTATCTCTAAATTTGAAGCCATGCTTTTCTTCTGCCATCTGGAATAATTCGAAGAATGTATCTGTTTCCTCGATTGGTAAAGTTCTTACCTTTACGCCCATTTCGTATGTCTTTTTAATGTTACGACGTGTTTGATAATCCATCTCTTTCATTAATTGGTCTTCTGTTTTATCTTTAAGATCAAGTACAGATAACCAACGGATTTGACTCATCGTACTATAACCAACTGACCAACCTTGATGTTTATAACCTAAATCTTCTAACGTTTTGATAACTGCACGGTTATCGTAACTTTCGAGAATTTCTCCGTCTGCATTACGTAAATTTTCTAATATATATGGGTCTACTAGGATATATAAACAGTTTTGTTTCTTTAAGTAAGCTGTTAGTGACTTAAAGAAAAAGTGAACCAATTCAATATTACTATAATCCATTACTGGTCCACGATGAGTGTAAAAATATTTAAAGAACTTCAATGCGCGCGCTTCGGTCATTAAAGTTCCGGCAATCACGTTCCCGTTGTCATCTTTAACACCGACCACGTGTACATCGTTTCTCATTTTATTTCTATTTTCATAATGTATACGGGACTGTGTATAATGCGAGAAATTTTCAGTTGTAAATTTCTCAAATTCCTCCGGGGTTAAAGTCACGAATTTCATGATAATCTACTCCTCTGTCATTTATAAGAATTCTTATTTATTTTATCAAACTAGCCAGGTTATTACACATATTTAGTTAGTATATTGAGTAATACTTTAGTAGTAGGTAAAAATTGTTTGTAAAAGAATACGTTATTTAACTATTAAAAATTTGATGTTTAATGACCTAGCGCATATCGTAAAAGCATTGTATGATAGTACTTGCAATAGAAGTATAATTAAAGTGATATACCGAATTGAGCATTAGGAGTGAATGTATGAAAAGATTAATTGTAGCGCTAAGCGTCTGTATGATGTTAGTGGCAGGCTGCGGAAATGATAAATATACAGATAAGATAGATAAAGCAGTTAAATTACAAGATCAAAAGCAAGAACAAATGGCCAAAAATGAAAAAGGCGATGTTGTGAAGCATTTTGATAAAAAAGAAGCGAATATCTATGTTTATGAAGATGGAAAATATGTAGTACTCGCATACAAGCCATTAAGTAACAATGAAGAAGTTCATTACTATATGTATCAATTTAATGGGAAAAAAGCACACTATCTAGAAAACTTTGATACTAAAAAGTATATAGGTACGCATGATGCTGATTATAAAGAAGAAAATATGAATTAATACATAAATCCCTAAAGGAGCACCTATGAAAAGAATAGTTTTAATGATAAGCATATTGGCGGTTCTTTTAATCATTATCGGCGCTTGTTCAAAGAATAAAGAAGAGAAAAAGCCGACTAAAACTAAAAATGATAAGATTTTAATCGTTGAATATGGCGATTTTAAATGTCCTTATTGTAAGAAAGTTGAAGATAAAGTCATGCCTACGATTAAGGAAGACTATATTGATACAAATAAAGTAGAATATGAATTTATCAATGCCGGCTTTTTAGCTAAGGATTCAATAGTGGGGTCTAGAGCAGGCAACGCTGTACAAAAAATTGCGCCAAAAGAATATTTAACTTTTCAACATCATATTTTTGCACAACAGCAAGATGAAGATAAAAAATGGTTAACTGAAAGCTTTCTTGATAAAGAAATTGATAAATTAGATATTTCAGCACAACAAAAAGCTAAAATCAAAAAAGAGTATAAAACAAAAGATAGCGACTCATGGAAAAAAGCAGAGCAACAGAAAAAGCTAACTAAAGAGAATCATATTAAATCTGTACCTACTGTTTTTATCAATGGGAAAAAGGTTGAAGATCCATATACCGTTAAAGATTGGAAAAAACATTTATAATTTAATTAATACGTATATACTCCCTCGTAGTATTCACTTATAAGGTGGAACTATAGAGGGAGTATTTTTATTGGTTGAAGAGCTAACATCATTTGTTGTTACACGTTTAATATTGTACTCATTTAAATTAATTTCTAAATATAGTCTTGTATTTTTAAAAAGTTAAGGTTATAATTTTTAATCGTAATCATTACTATTTAGGAGGAGCATTATGAAAAGAATTATAGGTATAGTAACTTTAGTTGCTGTCTTAGTACTTAGCCTTGTGGCTTGTGGAAAACAAGATAGTGATAAACAGGGTGAAAGTAAAAAAGACGGTAAGATAAACATCACAACAACTGTTTATCCATTACAATCATTTGCTGAACAAATCGGGGGCAAACATGTTAATGTATCTTCTATGTATCCTGCAGGTACAGACTTGCATGATTATGAACCTACTCAAAAGGACATGTTAAAAGCCAATAAATCAGATTTATTCATTTATACAGGTGATGACTTAGACCCAGTTGCTAAAAAAGTAGCATCAACTATAAAAAAAGATGACAACAAGTTATCTCTTCAAAAAGGCTTAGACAAATCAGACTTATTAGCTAACCACCATGAACACGGTGAAGAACACGAGCATGGTGAAGAACACGAACACGGTGAAGACCATGAACATGGCGAAGAACATGAACATCATCATCACGGTGCTTACGATCCTCATGTATGGTTAGACCCTAAAAAAGATGAAGTATTCGCTAAAGAAATTAAAAATCAATTAGTTAAAAAAGACCCTGACCATAAAGCAGACTATGAGAAAAATTATAAAAAATTAGTAAAAGACTTAAATAACATTGATTCTAAAATGAAAGATATTACTAAAGACAAACAAGGTAATGCAGTATTTATTTCTCATGAATCACTAGGTTATTTAGCTGATCGTTATGGCTTTGTTCAAAAAGGTATTCAAAATATGAATGCGGAAGACCCATCACAAAAAGAATTAACACAATTAGTTAAAGAAATTAAAGAGAACAACGTTAAATACATATTATATGAAGATAACGTCTCTAATAAAGTAACTGAAACACTTAGAAAAGATACTGATGCTGAAGCATTGAAATTCTATAATATGGAATCACTAAGTAAAGACCAAATGAAAGATGATAGCCTAAGCTATCAAAAATTAATGGATAAAAATATCGAAGTCTTAGAAAAAGCACTTAATACAAATACAAAAATAAAAGATTCTGAATCTGAATAACGTTTGAAAATAGGTAGTAAAACTAACAGATTTATTATTATCGTAAATCCAATAACATTACTTTTGAGAAAAACGGGAATAGAAAAATTAGCTAGCGTAATTAGAGTAAGTTGAAAGTTAAATAATCAATCATTTTCAACTTAAGTCTTTTTACTTGTAATTAACTTCTAGTTGCTTTAATATACTAAGTATAATAATTATACAAACTATAAAACTGATTCTTAGTTGTAGTTTCATAATTTAAATCATTGGAGGTATGTAAGCATGGCTAATTTTAATTTAGATCCAGTACATTCAGGAGTAAACTTTTCTATTCAACATTTAGTAGTATCAAACGTTAAAGGTCGTTTTAATGAATTCGACGCAGATATCACAGGTGATTTTAACGATTTAAGTTCATTACAAGGCACATTTGTAATTCAAGCTAATTCAATCGATACTAAAGTGAAAGATCGTGATAATCATCTTAAAAGTGCAGACTTCTTAGATGTTGAAAATTATCCTAAAATTAAATTTGAAATTACAAAAGTAAACGAGAATTCAGTAACTGGTAATTTAACTATTAAAGACCAAACACAAGAAGAAACATTCGACCTAGATTACAAAGGTATCAGTTTAAATCCTTTAAACGGTAAAAACACTGCTGGTTTTGTAATTACAGGTAGTATTAACCGTGAAAAATATGAAATCACATTCAATCAACAACTTGAAACAGGTGGTTTCTTATTAGGTAAAGATTTAGATGTTGAATTCGATTTAGAATTTCCTATTGAAGAATAATATCAATTTTTGAATATGAACATTTAATATGAGTCAGTACGAGGCAATGACGCCTTGTACTGGCTCTTTTTCATTTTTAAACAGTGGTTGGGATACCGTTTGTCGTTTTCCCAAAGCGCAATGATTAATGTCTCAATTGCGTAGAAATTAGATTTTTGTCTGAATCCTTTGTTATGATAATGAAGAAAGATTGCTATATTATGAGATATAAAGTGATGAAAATAAGGGAGACATACGATGACAATAGAAGTGAAAGATAATAAAATCATTTTTACTAGAACCTTTGATGCGCCAATTAATGAAGTGTTTAAAGCTTATACTACTAAAGAGTTGTTCGAACAATGGTTTCACCCACAAGGTGCTAAAACAAAAGTGTTCAAATTTAATGCAGTAGAAGGCGGAGAAGCGTTCTTTGCAATTGAAACTTCTGAACATACTAGTTACACACTGACTGAATATAAAACTATTGATCAACCTAATCATATTGAGTATCTCGACTTCTTTGCAACACCTCAAGGAGAGAAAGATACACGCTTACCGGGTATGCAAGTATATTTAGATTTTGATGCGCAAGGCGATGAGAGAACGACAATTACATCAACGTCTGTTTTTCCAACTAAAGAAGTTGCTGAAGGTGCACTTAATATGGGCGTAGAAGCTGGTATGAATGCTACACTTGACCAACTTGATGCACTATTAAAAAATAAAAAGTCATAAGTATGTCAAATTTATAAAATAAAAATTAAGTTATAATGTAGGTGAAAAGGGGTTGATAATGTGAACAAAAGATACTTGAAAGTACTAGCATTATTTTCCGTTAGTACATTAATACCTACATTAATATTTAATTCTAAATGCTTAAATAATGGCGTAGTTAAATACGTCTTAAGAACAGCATTAGGTTACGGTATATTCGCTAGTGGCTTACACTACTTATCTAAATTAAAAAGAGGGTAAACACTAGAAATTGAATAGAGATTTGAGGCTGAGCCATTAATATAATAATGGCTCGGCTTTTATTTTTGTCAGTAGTTGTCTGAAATAAAGATACGGTTGATCTTCGCTCTCTAGATTTCTATTCTGCATCTTTTTATGTAACAAAACTTACAATTCTCCTATGAACGAGTGAATTAAAACTATATAATGAAAGGTATTATATTGAGATAGGGGAGTTACATATGTTAGATAACAAAAAAACGATTAACGATACCCATGCGACGCGCGATATCGTTGAAGCGGCGGTAAGCCAGGTACAAACTAAGGAAGTCATGGCATTTAAAACACCAGGGCGTTATGCTTTAAAAGCCATGATGTCAGGATTTTTATTGGCTATTGTAACTGTGTTTATGTTAGCGATAAAAACACAATTTGCCGGTACCAATGAAGGATTAGTTAACTTATTAGGTGCTATTGCTTTTAGTTTAGCGTTAGTCTTAATCGTCTTAACAAATTCTGAATTACTAACAAGCAATTTCATGTATTTAACAGTTGGCTGGTACTATAAAGCACTTTCTATCAAGAAAATGTTATACATCTTTCTATTCTGTTTTGTGGGGAATATTATAGGCGGATTTATATTATTTTTCTTAATGAAAGGTACACATATTATGACACCAGAAATGGTCGCTAGTTTAAGTAAAACAGTACATATGAAAACTGTAGAATCTACATGGTTAAATATATTAGTTAAAGGGATTTTCTGTAATTTCTTTATTAATATTGGTATCTACGTGTCTATGTTATTTAAAGATGGTTTATCAAGAACATTCTTTATTGCAGCAGGCGTCATCGTCTTTGTCTTTATGGGCTATGAACACGTTGTCTTTAATGCGGGCTTATACGCAGGTATGGTGTTTTATAATTTAGATGCCGTCTCATGGTTAGGTGTTGCGAAAAACATCATCTTCGCTTTAATAGGTAACTATATTGGTGGAGGTATCTTTGTAGGTCTTGTCTACGCTTATCTTAATGGCCAACGCGATAGTTTAAGCATTAAATAATTGTAAATTAAATTTGAAAAATAAGGCAGTCTATCACATCAAGGTTGACTTACTACGCATTAAAACATATCATTTTAATCAACATTAAGATTTAGCCAGATACAAAGCGTTTATTTTCCAAAAATGAAAGGGATGAGAGATATGGTAGCTAATATTCTAGTCGCTCACGGCATGAGAAAAGGCGAACAAAATAAAGCACTTGGAGAATTTCTAGAGCATCTTTTAAGTGATGAAACATATGACTATGAATTAGCATTTATTGAAAGTGAAGAAAAAAGTATCGAGAAGACAGTAGAGCGTCTTATTAAACAAGGTGAAACACGTTTCAAAGTCGTACCGTTGTTTATTTTTTCAGCCATGCATTACATTGTCGACGTCCCAGAAATTTTAGAAAATATCAAACATGCTTACCCAGAAATAAGTTATGAAATCAGTGATCCACTAGGTACACACGACTATATGGTAGATTTAGTTGAAAAACGTATTAACGACGTACACATCGATAAGACTAAAAATTATGCGATTGTATTAATTGCACATGGTAGCTTTTCCTATACGCAAGCACATGAAGAGTTAAAGGAATTTAGTGGAAAATTAACTCAAGACGCACCCATTTATAGTCGTACACTCTATGGAGATATCACATTTAGAAATGACTTAGATCAGCTATCACGTCAATATGAGGACCTTATCATCGTCCCGATGTTTCTATACGATGGGCGTCTAGTTAATAAAGTTAAACGTCTTATTTCAGAAATGGAGATAGAGAATACCTTACATATCACACCGTCCATTAATTTTGATAATATTCTTAAACTCATTATTAGCGAATGGTTAGCACAGTTAACAGTATAAAATAGGGAAAAGCTAAATGTTTATTTAGTCCCTTTAAGCGTGACGATGAATATTGAGCTTGTTAAAATATAGATTTCAAATATGAACAATCCGAAGCATGAACTACGTGCCTTGGATTGTTTTTTTATTCGTAGTTATTCAGCCAGTTTTCATTTTGAAAATAGATGAACCAAAATAATTAACTAAAACCTCTAAGTTACGTATTAGGGAAATCCCTGATTTTATATTTTTATGTGAATAAATTCACAAAAATAAGTAAAACTGTTATAGAATGGCAGTAACGACAAAGAAAACTTAAAAAGTCTAATAATTAATAATTTTGCATATAGAGGAATATTAAAATCTCAAGTAATAAAAGGGAAATATTTTATGGCTAAACAGAAACTAGTAATGATAGGAAATGGTATGGCTGGTATTAGAACAATTGAAGAAATATTAGAACGTTCTGACAACCAATTTGATATTACGGTCATTGGTAAAGAACCTTATCCTAACTATAACAGAATCATGCTATCTAATATTTTACAAAAGAAAATGACTGTCGAAGATACAATCATGAATCCATATGATTGGTATGAAGACAATAACATTCAATTGATAGTTAATGATCCTGTTGAATCAGTAGATAGAGCAAATAAAATTGTTACTACATCAAACGGCATCGATGTAGACTACGATATTTGTATTTTTGCGACAGGGTCTAGTGCATTTGTCTTACCAATCCCAGGCTCTGATTTACCGAGTGTTATCGGTTGGCGAACAATTGAAGACACAGAACGTATGATTGAAATTGCTAAAACTAAAAAACGTGCAGTAGTTATCGGCGGGGGGCTACTTGGACTTGAATGTGCACGTGGTTTAATGGATCAAGGCATGGACGTGACAGTATTACATTTAGCGGAATGGTTAATGGAAATGCAACTTGATCGTAAAGCAGGCGGCATGCTTAAAGCAGATTTAGAACGTCAAGGTATGCACATTGAACTTCAAGCCAATTCTAAAGAAATTATCGGTAATGACGATGTGGAAGCAATTAAATTATCAGATGGGCGTGTTATTGAAACAGACTTGGTAGTAATGGCAGTTGGTATTCGTCCATTTGTAAATGTAGCAAAAGATGCAGGTTTAGAAGTAAATAGAGGTATTGTAGTCAATGATTATCTTCAAACTTCTGATTCTAGTATCTACGCTGTAGGCGAATGTTCAGAACATAACGGTAAAGTATATGGGCTAGTAGCACCTTTATATGAACAAGGTAAAGTGCTTGCAGATTATTTAACAGGTAAAGACACAGACGGCTATAAAGGTTCTACAACGTTTACTTCATTAAAAGTATCAGGTTGCGATTTATATAGCGCCGGACAAATTGTTGAAAGTGAAGATGTACATGGTATAGAAATATTTAATAGTGTGGACAATATCTACAAAAAAGTATATCTAAGTAATGGTCAAGTGGTAGGCGCCGTTTTATACGGAGATACAGACGACGGTTCACGATTCTATAATATGATGAAAAAACATGAATCATTAGAAGACTATACATTAGTTTCATTATTGTATAAAGGTGGCGAAGAAGCTGCGACTTCTATTGCCGATATGCCAGATGATGAAACGATTTGTGGTTGTAACGGTGTTGATAAAGGAACAATCGTAAATGCGATTACAACTAAAGGTTTAACTTCTGTAGATGAAGTGACAAAAGCAACGAAAGCTGGTAACTCATGTGGTAAATGTAAAGGCCAAATTGGAGAATTACTTCAATGTACTTTAGGCGATGACTTCGTGGCAGCAAAACCTTCTGGAATCTGTGCATGTACTGATTTAACTCGAGATCAAATTGTTACGCAAATTAGAGCTAAAGGACTTAAAACATCTAAAGAAGTACGTCACGTACTAGATTTTAAAGATAAAAATGGATGTCCAAAATGCCGTCCAGCAATTAACTACTATCTCAATATGGTCTACCCACATGACCATCAAGATGAAAAAGAATCTCGCTTTGCGAACGAACGTTACCATGCGAATATTCAAAATGATGGTACGTTCTCAGTAATCCCGCAAATGCGTGGTGGCGTCACAGATGCTGACCAATTAATCAGATTAGGTGAAGTAGCGAAGAAATATAATGTGCCATTAGTTAAAGTCACTGGCTCACAACGTGTAGGATTATATGGTTTGAAAAAAGAAGAACTACCAAAAGTTTGGGCAGATTTAGGTATGCGTTCAGCTTCAGCATATGGCAAAAAAACACGTTCAGTAAAAAGCTGTGTAGGTAAAGAATTCTGTCGTTTCGGTACGCAATATACCACTCGATTAGGTATAAGATTAGAAAAAACGTTTGAATATATCGACACACCTCATAAATTTAAAATGGGTGTTTCAGGTTGTCCTCGTAGTTGTGTAGAATCAGGAGTTAAAGACTTCGGTGTGATTTCAGTAGAAAATGGTTATCAAATTTATATCGGTGGCAACGGTGGAACAGATGTAACAATCGGTCAATTACTAACAACTGTTGAAACAGAAGATGATGTCATCAAATTATGTGGTGCTTTAATGCAATATTATAGAGAAACTGGAATTTATGCAGAAAGAACTGCACCTTGGCTGAATCGATTAGGCTTTGAAAATGTCAAAGAAGTCTTACTCGATGCTGATAGACAAGAAGAATTGTTCAATCGAATTATGGATGCTAAAAAAGCAATTGACAGCGAACCTTGGGAAGTAATTGTTGAAAATAAAGAAGAACAAAAAATCTTTGAAGTTGAGAAGGTGTAAATAATGCAAGCAATGGAAAAAGTTAAAGTGACTACATTAGAGGAGTTAACACCATTAATTGGTAAAAAAGTGATTGTCGATGGCAAACAAATTGGTATTTTTCTAACTGAATCAGGAGACATACACGCTATCAATAATGTTTGCCCCCATAAACAAGGGCCATTATCTGAAGGAACTGTTAGTGGAGAATATGTGTATTGTCCCTTACACGACCAAAAAATAGACTTAAGAACAGGTGAAGTGCAAGAGCCAGATACAGGTTGTGTTCAGAAATATAAAGTTGAAGTTATAGACGGAGCGGTTTATGTATGTCTATAGACAGTGGCAATAAAGTTTATTTAATAGGAGCGGGCCCCGGAAATCCTAATCTATTAACCAAAAAAGCTGAACGTTTAATTAGAAAGGCAGATGTCATTCTATATGATCGTTTAGTCAATCCATTAATATTACAATATGCCCCCGCAACAACCGAAGTTATAGATGTGGGGAAGAAACCTTATGTCAAGCACATTCAACAAGACGATATTAATCTTAAAATAGTTGAAGCAGCACAAAAACATCAAACAGTGGTGCGATTAAAAGGTGGAGACCCGGCGATATTTGGACGTGTCACTGAAGAAGTGAATACTTTGAAACAATATAATATCTCATATGAAATTGTACCTGGCGTAACTTCAGCAAGTGCGGCCGTTGCGACTATGGATTTAGGATTAACTATGCGTGCCGTAGCTCCAAGTGTCACATTTTCCACAGGACATTTTAAAAATTCTAGCAATCACGATACAGATATTCGTAATTTGTTAAATGGTGGCACCCTTGCAATTTATATGGGAGTTAAACGTCTTGGAAATATTATCCAACAAATCTCTCAATTTACGGATGAAGATTATTCAATTGCGGTTGTTTTTAATACAACTTGTTATAATCAAAAAGTGGTGACAGGAAAATTAAGTAACATTGAGCATCAACTACAACTTCAATTAGATGGTGAACCTGGTATTTGTATACTCGGTGCGATTATTGATTATATCGATGTCGAACATATAGTAGACTCTAATTATTCATTTGATGATACTTTATATATCATTAAAGGCTCAAAAGAAGATGTGTTAATTGAAGCTGAGATTCGATCAGATAGAGGACAGAGATGTTTAGTAGACTATGGAGCTCAATACCATAGTTCTCAAGAACAAGTATATCAACACATTATTGAAACAAATAATATTAAATATATAGAAGTTTAAGAAGCGAAAAGCAGTCCAGAAACATTTTATTACATGTTCTGGGCTGTTTTTAGTTTTCCAATTACTTCCTCCCAAATCTTCAATATTCAGGGAATCCCCATAGTTAAATAGGTAATTCCCTAATATTTATTAATTGTGAAAAAATGTACAATCTAGATAAATAAACATGTAATCGGCATTTAACATAGTTAACTAATACCTATAGAGGTAGGAGGATTCATATAAATGGGAAAATTTGGATTAAACTTTTTTAAACCAACAGAAAAATTTAATGGAAACTGGTCCGTATTAGAAAGTAAAAGCAGAGAATGGGAGAAAATGTATCGAGAACGATGGAGTCATGACAAAGTAGTAAGAACTACACATGGCGTGAATTGTACAGGTTCTTGTTCATGGAAAGTATTTGTTAAAAATGGTGTTATCACATGGGAAAATCAACAAATCGATTATCCAAGTTGTGGACCAGATATGCCAGAATTTGAACCTCGTGGTTGTCCGCGTGGCGCTTCATTCTCATGGTATGAATATAGTCCATTACGTGTGAAATATCCTTATATCCGTAGCAAGTTATTGGATTTATGGAGTAAAGCACTTGAAGAAAATAATGGTAATCGTATTGCTGCATGGGCTTCTATTATTGAAGATGAAGAAAAAGCTAAATCATATAAAGAAGCGCGTGGTAAAGGTGGACTTGTTCGCACAAATTGGAAAGATGCTACTGATATTATTGCAGCACAAATCTTATATACCATTAAAAAAGATGGCCCAGATAGAATTGCAGGCTTTACACCAATTCCAGCAATGTCAATGATCAGTTATGCATCAGGGGCGAGATTTATTAATTTACTTGGTGGGGAAATGCTTAGCTTCTATGACTGGTACGCCGATTTACCACCAGCTTCACCGCAAATTTGGGGTGAACAAACAGATGTGCCAGAATCAAGTGATTGGTATAACGCTTCGTATATTATCATGTGGGGTTCAAATGTACCTTTAACTCGTACACCAGATGCACATTTTATGACAGAAGTGAGATATAAAGGCACAAAAGTTATTTCCGTTGCACCTGATTATGCTGAAAACGTTAAATTTGCTGACAACTGGTTAGCACCTAATCCAGGTACAGACGCTGCTGTTGCACAAGCAATGACACATGTTATCTTACAAGAGTTTTATGAAGATAATCCAAGTGAAATGTTTATTAATTATGCTAAACAATATTCAGATATGCCATTTGTCATTATGCTAGACAAAGATGATAACGGCTATAAAGCTGGAAGATTTTTACGTGCTAGTGATTTAGGTCAAGACAATAAAAATGGTGAATGGAAACCAGTCATTCAAGATACGATTAGCCAGCAATTAGTAGTACCTAATGGAACAATGGGACAACGTTGGGAAGAAGATACAAAGTGGAATTTAAAACTTGAAACAGAAGACGGTACTAAAATTAATCCAGCACTATCAATGACTGAGGATGAGTTCGAATTACAAACAATTCAATTTCCATATTTTGATAGTAAAGGTGATGGAATATTTGAAAGAGTTATCCCAACTAAAAAAATCACATTAGCAAATGGAGAAGAGGTCTATATTGCTACAGTTTATGACTTAATGGCAAGTCAATACGGTATCAAACGTTTCAATCATGAATTAGAAGCTACATCTTATAATGATGTTCAATCTAAATATACACCTGCTTGGCAAGAAGAAATTACAGGCATAAAAAGTAATTTGGTTACACAAGTAGCAAGAGAATTTGCACAAAATGCGATCGATACTGAAGGTCGTTCAATGATTATTATGGGCGCCGGTATTAATCACTGGTTTAATTCAGATACGATTTATCGTGCAATTTTAAATTTAGTATTGTTATGTGGTTGCCAAGGCGTTAACGGCGGAGGTTGGGCACACTACGTTGGTCAGGAAAAATGTAGACCAATCGAAGGATGGAACACAATTGCCTTTGCTAAAGATTGGCAAGGCCCACCACGCTTACAAAACGGTACAAGTTGGTTCTATTTTGCTACAGACCAATGGAAATACGAAGAGTCTAATGTCGATAAATTAAAATCGCCACTAGCTAAAAATATTAAACATCAACATCCTGCTGACTATAACGTTACTGCAGCGCGTTTAGGATGGTTACCTTCATATCCTCAATTTAATAAAAATAGTTTATTGTTTGGAGAAGAAGCTAAAGAATCGGGAGATGCTTCTAATGAAACGATTTTAAAAAATGCAATCAATTCAGTGAAGAATAAGGAAACACAATTTGCTATAGAAGATCCTGATTTAAGAAAAAATCATCCTAAAACATTATTCGTTTGGAGATCTAATTTGATTTCAAGCTCAGCTAAAGGTCAAGAATATTTTATGAAACATTTATTGGGCGCACGTTCTGGGCTTATGGCAGAACCAAATGAAGAGGATAAACCAGAAGAAATTAAATGGCGAGAAGATACAGTTGGCAAGCTTGATTTATTAGTGTCACTTGATTTCAGAATGACAGCGACACCGTTGTACTCTGATATCGTCTTACCAGCTGCGACATGGTATGAAAAACATGACATCTCTTCAACAGACATGCATCCATTTATTCATCCATTTAATCCAGCTATTGATCCATTATGGGAATCACGTTCGGATTGGGATATCTATAAAACACTAAGTAAAGCTGTTTCAGAAATGGCAAAAGATTACTTGCCAGGTACGTTTAAAGATGTTGTAACTACGCCATTAGGCCACGACTCTAAACAAGAACTTGGTTCTGAATATGGCATAGTTAAAGACTGGTCTAAAGATGAAGTAGAAGGCATTCCAGGCAAAACGATGCCGAACTTCTCAATTGTAGAACGTGACTATACAAAAATTTATGATAAATACGTTACATTAGGTCCAAAACTTGAAAACGGTAAGATAGGCGCACATGGCGTAAGTTACGGTGTCAAAGATGAATATGATGAATTAAAAAGTATAGTTGGCACATGGAATGATGATAATAACGACTCTGTAAGAAATGATAGACCGCGAATTGATACTGCTCGCAAAGTAGCAGACGCGATTTTAAATATTTCATCTGCAACGAACGGTAAGTTATCACAAAAATCTTATGAAGATTTAGAAAACCAAACTGGTATGGAGTTAAAAGATATTTCCAAAGAACGTGCATCTGAAAAGATTTCATTCTTAAATATCACTTCTCAGCCCCGTGAGGTCATTCCAACAGCTGTATTCCCAGGTTCTAATAAAAATGACCGTAGATATTCACCTTTCACTACAAACATTGAACGCTTAGTTCCATTTAGAACATTGACAGGTAGACAAAGCTATTACATCGACCATGAAGTATTTCAACAATTTGGAGAAAGCTTACCAGTCTACAAACCGACGTTACCGCCAATGGTATTTGGTACTAGAGATAAACAAGTTAAAGGTGGACAAGATGCACTAGTACTTCGCTATTTAACACCTCACGGTAAATGGAATATTCATTCAACATATCAAGATAATGAACGTATGTTGACATTATTCAGAGGTGGCCCAGTAGTTTGGATTTCAAATGAAGATGCTGCCGAACATGACATTCATGATAATGACTGGCTTGAAGTATATAACCGAAATGGTGTAGTAACAGCGAGAGCAGTTACATCACACCGCATGCCAAGAGGTACGATGTTTATGTATCATGCTCAAGATAAACACATTGAAACACCTGGTTCAGAACTTACTGATACACGCGGAGGCTCTCATAATGCACCAACAAGAATTCACTTAAAACCAACACAACTAGTTGGAGGATATGCTCAAATTAGCTATCACTTCAATTACTATGGTCCTATCGGTAACCAAAGAGACGTATATGTTGCCGTTAGAAAGATGAAGGAGGTAAATTGGCTTGAAGATTAAAGCGCAGATTGCAATGGTGTTAAATTTAGATAAATGTATAGGGTGTCATACATGTAGTGTTACATGTAAAAACACATGGACTAATAGACCCGGAGCCGAATATATGTGGTTTAATAACGTAGAAACTAAACCGGGTATCGGTTATCCAAAACGTTGGGAAGACCAAGAACAATATAAAGGTGGCTGGGTCCTAAATAAAAAAGGTAAACTTGAACTTAAATCTGGTAGTCGATGGACTAAAATGGCACTAGGTAAAATCTTTTACAATCCAGACATGCCTCTTATCAAAGACTATTATGAACCATGGACATATAACTATGAACATTTAACTACGGCTAAAGAAGGTAAACATTCACCTGTAGCAAGAGCACATTCTTTAATTTCAGGAGATAAACTGAATCTTGAATGGGGACCTAACTGGGAAGATGATTTAGCTGGTGCACATATTACTGGTCCAGAAGATCCAAATATTCAAAAAATTGAAGAAGACATTAAATTCCAATTTGATGAAACATTCATGATGTATTTGCCACGACTATGTGAACATTGTTTAAATCCTAGTTGCGTAGCTTCATGTCCATCAGGCGCAATGTATAAAAGAGATGAAGACGGCATCGTGCTAGTAGACCAAGATGCCTGTCGTGGTTGGCGTTATTGTATGACAGGTTGCCCATATAAAAAAGTTTATTTTAACTGGAAAACAAATAAAGCGGAGAAATGTACATTCTGTTTCCCTAGAATTGAAGCAGGCTTACCTACCGTATGTTCAGAAACATGTACAGGTCGCATGAGATATTTAGGTGTATTACTTTATGATGCTGATAGAGTGCATGAAGCAGCGTCAGCAGAAAACGAACAAGATTTGTATGAAAAACAACTAGATATATTCTTAAATCCTTTTGATGAAGAAGTCATTGAACAAGCTGAAAAAGATGGCATTAGCTATGAATGGATTGAAGCGGCTCAAAACTCACCCGTTTATAAATTGGCAA
Source organism: Staphylococcus sp. acrmy (assembly GCF_022690565.1). Lineage (NCBI taxonomy): Bacteria > Bacillati > Bacillota > Bacilli > Caryophanales > Staphylococcaceae > Staphylococcus > Staphylococcus sp. acrmy. Next base: position 46,047 of record NZ_JALCVE010000004.1, read on the forward strand.
TAGAATATAAATTAGCATTCCCATTGCACCCAGAATTTAGAACAATGCCAATGGTATGGTATTGTCCACCACTTAGCCCAATCATGAGTTACTTTGAAGGTAAAAACGCTGGCCAAAATCCTGATATGATTTTCCCAGCAATTGAAGAAATGCGTTTACCAATTGAATATTTAGCCAATTTATTCACGGCTGGAAAAGTCGAACCAGTTAAAGAGGCATTACAACGTATGGCAATGATGAGAAGCTACATGAGAGCTGAAGTTACAGGTAAGGAATTTGATACGTCTAGATTAGAAAGATTAGGACTTTCAGAAATTCAAACGAAAGAAATGTATCGTCTATTAGGCTTAGCTAAATATGAAGATCGTTTCGTCGTGCCAACATCACATAAAGAAAGTTATTTAGATACGTACCATGCACAAGGAAGCCAAGGATATGGCGGAGAATACTTTGGGGATAACTGTGAAGGTTGTGGCGTAGCAGTCGGTTCAGGAAAAACAGGACAAGAAATTTATAATGATAATTTTTATGGAGGTATCTTCCGTGATTAATTTAGATAAATTTTATTATTATCAAGAAAGTCTAGGCTATATTGCGCAGCAACTTAATTTTCCTGAAAAGCTAACCTTTCATCCTAAAACGTTTAACGAAGCTATTGATACGTCACATCCCGGTTATCAAGATTTAGTACAATATCGTGATATCATGCACCAATTTACACTATCTGAAATTAAAGCGATTTATACAGATACCTTTGATTTTAATAAAAAGTTTCCTTTATATATGACCTACAATAAATTTGATACTCAAAAAGAGAGAGGTCAAATGTTGGCTAAATTAAAGGTATTATATGAAATGTTTGGTTTAAAAATGGTTGATAACGAGTTATCTGACTTTCTACCTTTAATGTTACAGTTCTTACATGTCGCTAAATGGCAAAATGACCCACGTGCTGAAGGTAATATTGAACTAGTCATCATGATTATTGAAGATGGTACTTATGAAATGGCTAATCATCTAGCTCAAGATAATAACCCATATGCTTATGTGATTCGAGCATTAAGAGAAACATTGAAAGAATGCATAGACGTACCTAAAGAGGTGACACATCATGCTTAATCAATTTTTGTGGATTATCTTTCCCTATCTATGTGTCGCGATTTTTATAGTAGGACATATTGCGCGCTATAAATATGATCAATTTTCATGGACTGCAAAGTCTAGTGAGTTTTTAGAAAAAAAGCAGCTTAAATGGGGAAGTTTATTGTTTCATTTAGGAATTATTCCCGTATTTTTCGGACATGTAGTGGGGTTAGCAATCCCTGCAAAATGGATAGATGGTTTAGGTGTAAGTGAAGGGATGTACCATTTCGGTGCGGTGTATATTGGTAGTATATTTGGTATAATGACATTTATTGGTATGTTAATGTTAACAGCAAGACGTCTTACTATAAAGAACGTAAGAAAGTTAAGTTCGGCGTCGGATATATTTGTTAATGCTTTATTAATCATTATCATATTTATGGGTTGCTACTCAACATTAGTAACTAATGCAGTTATAACTGATTTTGATTATCGACAAACAATTTCTATATGGTTTAGACATCTCTTCACATTTTCACCTGATGCTAATTTAATGGTAGGCGTGCCATTATCATTTAAAATTCATATTTTATTAGGTTTTACTATATTAGCATGCTGGCCATTTACACGTTTAGTGCATGTGTGGAGCGTTCCTTTATCATATGCGAATAGAAGATATATTGTTTATAGAAGACATAAAACACGTTCATGATATGAAAGGAGATACGATAGTGGCATCTGAACCATTATTTGAAACACATGATTTTCAAGAAGAATTAGACGCTTTAAGAGAATCAGAGGGGTATGATTTTGCGGGGATAGCTTTATATGAACAACATTCTACTACGGCGCCGATAAAGTGGCGTTACGTTTCTGGAAATTTAAATAATCGGTATAAATTAATTATTTTAAGAAAAGGTAGAGGGTTAGCTGGAATGGTAATGAAGACCGCTAAGAGAATGATTATTGCCGACGTTTCTCAAAGTTTATCACCTGAAGAAAGATTTAATTATCCAATCCTAAGTAGCGAAAAACTAACAGCAGTTGTGGCTATACCGTTATGTTTCCAACAACAAATTTATGGTGTATTACTGTTAGGCCAAAGAAACGAGAAGCCATTACCAAAAGACAATAGCTTAAATATTTATGGTAAGTTATGGGCATTTACTGAAGAAATGTAGGTGACACAAGTGTTGGATATACAAAATGAAATGATAGAAGACTTGCTGAAGAAATATTATGAAACTACAAATGAAAAAATTGTCTTTGTAAATAATGAAGGCAAAGTAATAGCTATGAATAAAGCAGCTCAAGAAATTATTTCAGAGGATAATAATTATAGTGCAATGACGAATGCAATATGTAATAGATGTGAAGGATATTCCAATGAATTTGCATTGCAAAGCTGTATTAATTGTTATTTAGATACGTCGAGACCTAATGATAAAAACTTTCAGGTGTTTATGAAGACAGTCGATAATAAAGTACAACCATTTACTGCAAGTTATCAATGTATTGATGACAATAAAAATATTTATGCTTTCACGTTGCAAGATATTTCACCTCAAATTGAACGTCAAGAGAAGATGTACCAACACCAAATGTTACGAAAAACGATTTCAGCTCAAGAAAATGAACGTAAACGAATTTCAAGAGAGTTACATGATAGTGTTGTGCAAGAAATGTTAAATATTGATGTGGAATTAAGATTATTAAAGTATCAACAGGATATGACGGAACTCGTAGATAAGTCTGAACATATCGAAGGGCTAATGTCTAAATTAATTGATGATATACGTAATTTATCGATAGAATTGAGACCATCATCATTAGATGATTTAGGGTTAGAAGCGGCTTTTAAATCTTATTTTAAACAATTTGAAGAGAATTATGGACTAGAAGTTATCTATAATTCCAATATTAATAATGCACGTTATGATAGTGAAATTGAAACAGTCGTTTATCGAATTGTTCAAGAAGCAGTATTTAATGCATTGAAATATGCAGGCGTCAGTGAAGTAGATGTTTCAATTCAACAGACTGACGGAACTTTAATGGCTGAAATTATTGATAGAGGAGTAGGGTTTGATCCTAATTCAACCCCACAAGGCACGGGGTTAGGATTATATGGCATGAACGAAAGGGCTGAACTGGTTAAGGGAACGGTAAATATAGAGACTCATATGGGTAAAGGCACGATTATTACCTTAGAAATACCACTTTAGGCATGTTAGGGGAATTAAATTGAAAATTGTAATCGCAGACGACCATGCAGTAGTGAGAACAGGCTTCTCAATGATCTTAAATTTTCAAGAAGACATGGAAGTCGTCGCAACTGCAGCAGACGGTGTAGAAGCCTATCAAAAAGTAATGGAATACAAGCCAGACGTATTAATTATGGATTTAAGTATGCCACCTGGTGAATCAGGATTAATTGCTACTAGTAAAATTTCTGAAAGTTTTCCAGAAACTAAAATTTTAATCTTAACAATGTATGACGATGAAGAGTATCTATTCCATGTTTTAAGAAATGGTGCTAAAGGTTATATCTTAAAAAATTCTCCAGATGAACAATTAGTTCTAGCAGTACGAACTGTATTCAAAGGTGAAACATACGTAGATATGAAACTTACTACATCGCTAGTAAATGAGTTTGTTAACCATTCTAATGTAGACGAAAAAGCTACTAACGATCCATTTAAGATACTTTCAAAAAGAGAACTAGAAATTTTACCTTTAATTGCTAAAGGATATGGTAATAAAGAAATCGCTGAAAAGTTATTTGTTTCAGTTAAAACTGTTGAAGCACATAAAACACATATCATGACTAAATTAGATTTGAAATCTAAACCAGAATTGGTAGAATACACACTTAAGAAAAAACTATTAGATTTTTAGTAATAGTTACTCATTAAAGCTAAATGTATATAGGTATAAACCAGGGTCTATAGTGACACTCTGGTTTATTTTTATGTTGTCTTATAAAGGTGATACAAAATTAGGGGGATTACTGTTAATTATGAGGGAATATCCTTATGTTCATTTTTTCACAAATTAATTAAAATTTATATGTAATCAGCAATCTAAATAAATTAAACCTTGACCTCTTTTAAATATAAAGACTGCTGATAAAGAAAAAATGATGAAGGTGAGAAAATGAATAAAACTAAGGGTGGATTTCAATTAACACTTCAAACGCTAAGCCTTGTCGTTGGATTTATGGCATGGAGTATTATTTCTCCATTAATGCCGTACATATCACAAGATATTGATATTTCACCAGGACAACTATCTATTATTTTAGCAATTCCAGTAATTTTAGGCTCTATTCTTCGTGTGCCATTTGGTTATTTAACCAATATCATTGGAGCGAAGTGGGTATTTTTCTGTAGTTTTATAGTATTATTATTCCCAATATTCTTTTTAGGACAAGCTCAAACGCCTGGCATGTTAATGCTATCAGGATTCTTTTTAGGTGTAGGTGGAGCCATCTTTTCAGTGGGCGTAACCTCAATTCCTAAATATTTTTCAAAAGATAAAGTAGGGCTTGCGAATGGTATTTATGGCATGGGTAATATTGGTACAGCTGTATCTTCATTCTTAGCACCTCCTATAGCAGGGATTATAGGATGGCAAACAACAGTGAGAAGTTATTTAATTATAATCGCTATTTTTGCGGTATTGATGTTCTTACTTGGAGATAACAATGAAACTAAAGTGAAAGTTCCTTTAATGTCTCAAATTAAAAAATTATCTTCTAATTATAAAGTTTACTATTTAAGTTTATGGTACTTTATTACATTTGGCTCATTTGTAGCGTTTGGCTTATTTTTACCTAATTACTTAGTTAATAATTTCGGTATTGATAAAGTGGACGCTGGTATAAGATCAGGTGTATTTATTGCCTTAGCAACGTTCCTAAGACCAATTGGTGGTATTTTAGGTGATAAGTTTAATGCAGTAAAAGTTTTAATGATTGATTTTGTTGTAATGATTATCGGTGCCGTCATACTTGGCATCTCTAGTCATATTGCGTTATTTACTATTGGTTGTTTAACTATCAGTATATGTGCTGGAATTGGAAATGGCTTAGTATTTAAGTTAGTACCATCATATTTTGCTAAAGAATCTGGTGCGGCTAACGGTATTGTTTCAATGATGGGTGGATTAGGTGGTTTCTTCCCACCATTAGTTATAACGTACGTCACTGGGTTAACAGGAACAAGTCACCTTTCATTTATTTTATTAGCACTATTTGGGGTTCTTGCTTTTATTACTATGTGGCATTTATATAAAAAGGAATACACAATTTAATATGTATAAAGAAAGAGCGCGGAAAGAATTCCACGCTCTTTCTTCTATTTAATTACTCTACAGTAATTGTTGTCGCATCATCTTGTGCGCTAACTTCTTTAGGTAAAGTAACTGTTAAAATGCCATCGTCATAGCTTGCTTTAATTTGTGACTTATTAATATCCTCAAATTCAAAACGTCTTACCAGTTCACCACTCGCACGTTCACTTAATTGTACTTTACCAGTTTGTTCAGAAACCTGTTTTTGAACCTTGATTGTTAGTGTAGAGTGATCAAATTTTAATTCGATTTCTGATTTATTAACGCCAGGTAATTCAGCTTCTAAAATATATTGGCTTGATTGATTGTAAATGTTAGTTGGAAAACTTTTAGATGAAAATTGGTTAAACACTTGTTCACCTAAATCACGAAAAACGTCTTTTGGGTTATTTTTTAAAAATGATTGTTCGAAAAAATCTCTATTATTCATTATATACGCGCTCCTTTATATTAAGAGTTAATGTCGTAGTTGTTAAGTGAAAATTTTCAACTTCATTATATAAAGAGTGAAGCGTGACGTAAAGTAAAAGCATTTATGAAATGAATAAGGGAGAGGTACATTAAGTACATGGAGCGTAAGAAAAGCAGAAACGAGAAAGGAACATGACAAAAGTTTAATTATGTATAAAGTCTTTTATAAACAAGTATCAAATGATGAATGGATTGCTTTTGTCATGTTTGGATGATTAATCAGCTGTATAATCAAAGTTATTTGAAATAACATGTCTTAAGCTATGGACGAGGTCTTTTGCTTCGTCATGAGAAACATCAAAGTCATCGAAAACTCGGTCAGAGATAGCTTCCAACGTAGGTTTAATGTTAACGCCATTTTCAGTTAATGAAATTTGTAAATTTCTTTCATCTTCTTTTTCACGCATACGTTGTACATAGCCTTTTTTCTCTAGTTTTTTTAAGAGAGGTGTAAGTGTTCCTGAATCTAAAAAGACGCGGCGACCAAGTGATTTAATATTTATCTTTTCATCATCTTCGATGGCCATGATAACCATAAAGCTTGTATATGTTAAATCGTGTTGTTTTAAATAGTAAGTATATTTCTTGATTACTTCTTTAGAAGTAACATAGAATAAAAAACATAATTGCTTACTTAAATAGCTGTCCTTTACATAAATATTTATCCCCCCTTAACTTATTTAAAGATAGTATGAACTAAAACCAATGTCAATAGCGTTATCATAGTATTTTATAGACTTTTTGATACTTTTGACAGAAGTTAGAAAGTACGTCTACATAAGGTCTTAAAGTGTTGATTTAAATTGAAAACTAAGATGGAATATTAGTATATTTTGTTACAAAGATTATTTGGGTCTTTAAAAAAACAGCTATATCATTCATAATTATTTAGATAATAAATTAAAGACGTTTTGAATAGGTTATAAACAAAGGAGCTTTTAAATGAGTAAAAAGCAAAAAATTATTAGAGTAACTATTATTTTAGTGATTTCATTAATTGTGGCTATCGCATTCTTCTTTGGAATGAAGACATATCAAGGTCATAGAAATATAAAAACAGTAGATACTTATTTAGAACAGAAACACTTGAAAGATAAAGTGAAATCTGAAGAAACATTATATAGTGCTAAAAAAGGTGTTTATTATAAAGAAGTTGTATTTAAAGATGAGCCAAATATGACATATGTGATTCAACCAATCGGAACTAGAAAAGGCATCTTCTCAGAAGGATTCGATTCTGAAACTAAGAAAAATATTAAAGATGCGAAACATAATGACTTTGATCGAAATTTTAAACCCTAATATATAGGAATAAGCTGTACAAAGACTTAGTTAGTCAATTCTTTGTACAGCTTTTTTATTTTTAAATTAATAATTTTAGCTAAATCAAATAATATATTAATTGTTAGGTTTGAAAATTTTATACCCCAATTTTAAATTATCTGATATAATTAAGCGATGTCAGATGAAGGGGGTTCCAACATGACTCTGTTCAAGAGAAAAATTAGCTTGCCAATGCAGGTGTTAATCGCATTGGTGCTAGGTGTAGTAGTAGGTTTATTATTATTCGGACAAGACAATGTAGCAAATTATATTAAACCTTTCGGTGATATTTTCTTAAATTTAATCAAAATGATCATCATTCCAATTGTATTCTGTGCACTAGCTTTATCAATTTCTAATTTAGGGGATTCAAAAAAGATTGGTAGCTATGGATGGAAAGCAATACTTTACTTTGAAATTATAACAACAATTGCTATCGGCTTAGGACTTATTTTTGGTAATTTATTTAAACCTGGTTCTGGATTAGATCCAACTAAATTACCTAAAGGAGATATTTCTAAATATCAATCATCTGCTTCAGCAGCAGAGCAATCTACATATGGAAATCACTTTATAGATACCATTGTAAATATTGTACCGACAAACATATTTGAAGCTTTAACTAAAGGTGAATTGTTACCGATTATCTTCTTTGCAGTGTTCTTTGGTTTAGGACTAGCTGCCATTGGAGAGAAAGCAGAACCTGTTAAAGGATTTTTAAATGGAACCTTAGAAGCAGTATTCTGGATGATTAACAAAATCTTAAAATTAGCGCCAATTGGTGTATTTGCATTTATTTGTACAACTGTAATGACATTTGGTGCATCAGCATTAATTCCATTAGCAAAATTAGTATTAGTTGTAGTCTTTGCGATGGTATTCTTTATTATTGTAGTTTTAGGTATCGTGGCTAGAATTTGTGGTATTAGCATCTTCTCAATTATCAAAATTTTAAAAGACGAATTATTACTTGCCTTCTCAACGTCAAGTTCTGAAGCAGTATTACCTATCATGATGAATAAAATGGAGAAATTTGGTGCTCCGAAAGACGTTACATCTTTCGTAATTCCGATTGGATATTCATTTAACCTAGATGGTTCGGCATTATACCAATCTATTGCTGCATTATTTGTAGCACAAATGTATGGCATACATTTATCTATATCAGAACAAATTGTCTTAATGGTGACGCTTATGGTCGCATCTAAAGGTATGGCGGGTGTACCAGGTGTATCTATCGTAGTATTACTTACAACGTTAGGTGCAATGGGCTTACCGGCACAAGGCCTTGCGTTAATTATCGGTGTTGACCGTTTACTAGACATGGTACGTACATGCGTAAACGTTATCGGAAACGCGTTATCAGCGATTGTTATCTCTAAATGGGAAAAAGTGTATGATAAAGATAAAGGTAAAAAATATTTAGAATCAATTTAAAAAGAAATCTGACATTTTTTGTACCGAGCTTATTAAAAGCTCGGTTTTTTTATTAATTAGTAGGAATTAAAATAGAAGTTTTTAACAGTAGTGTAAATTGAGTCATGTTATAATTTTTGTACTTAAGACACCTCTACGCTATCATTTTAGGATTTGTATTCCGGTCTCCTTACCTAAAGTTCTATTACATACCTTTCATATCATGCATTTCATGAATTTTCATCATTAAACCATGAGGCACATCATCATGATCTACTTTAGATACTCTTGAAAATTTATCTGATCCTTTTTCTTTTACAAGAAATACGAAATTACCTTTTTTAACTTTAACGTCTGTATCAGAAGGCAAATCAACATTTTTTTCTACTTTTTCAGTTTGTTCATTTACCATTTTATCGATTGTATGACTATCTTTCATATAACCGTAGTAAGTTTCTTTTTGACTACCACTAAGCATCATAATAATTAATACGACACCTACGATTAACATAATCGCAATTAAGCCAATGCCTAAACCCAAACCTTTTTTGTTTTTCATATTAAGACTCCTTTAAACATACTACTTCTTTTATACAGAAAATAATATTAAATTGCAATAAAGTACATGAATATGATGCATTAAATTGTGTCATTGTTATTACAATTTTAAATTTAAATAGATAGTCCAATGTAAGCTTACATATAATCGTCGTAGTATCGTTGACGAGACTCCTTCTAGAAATTAATAAAAAGGAGTAGGGGTAATTCTTCATTGAATCACCTCTACTCCTATATTAATGATGCTATTCTCTCACTTATACTTCAATCGTTACTGGTGTATCGATATCATCGTCGTTCATTAGTGTGATAGTTTTAGGATTAACTTTTAAGACACATAAATCAGGATCTTCTTTAGAATTAAAGAATGTTTTATCCTGTGTTTCCCATAACCAGTCAATAACTTTTTGGTCTTTAACAATTTCCATTGAAGCTTCGATTTCCACAAAACTATTATTTGTAGTTTCGTTATAGCCTAATAAAATATAAGCATTTGGGTTACTTTCAATTTCATCGACTTTAGCTGTCTTCGTACTTGTCTTAGTATATAAATCTAAACCGTCATTATAAAACACCATATATCTACTATTTGGTTTATTATTATAAGCAGTTGATAATACACCAACTTTAGAAGTATTTAATACTTTTTCAATGGCTTGTGTTGCTTGTTGTTTATCCAAACTTATCATCTCCTTACACATAGTATAGCCGTATAAGGAGATTCCTAAACTTGTGAAGTACTTAAATTGGCTTAATACAGATATATTTCACTTCATCATTTTTTAAAGTAACTTGGAACGGTGCTTTATCATTTTCTTGAAAGAATAATTCTGTTTTAGGTTGATTAGACTTATCTAATTGTTTAATAATGCTTTTTTCAATATACACAGGTAAATGTGCTTGAGGAATTAAATTATGAATAGACCCGTGTTCATTATTAAGTGTATTAATGATAAAGAGCGAGTTCTCGTTTAAGTCATTTTCAAAATGATAAAACTGCTTATTATCAGATAAATAGCGATCATTAATCTTATTGAAAAGTAGGAAATGGTAATTCCCGTCTTTACGACTCATGACAAAGTTGTTAGAAATCTGGATAGGTTCATCTACAAATGCCGCCACAAATTGATATAAATGCATGATAGGTAAGAGACTGCCGTGACTATTAAATAATGAAAGATACATTGGATCAGTTTCTATAAGTCGATAACAAACGCCACCGCCGTATTTCATTAATTCGGTCAAATGACACACAATATCTGATAGCTGAAGTGGGTTAGCCCCATTATTTGTATATTTAAAACAGCGCAATGACAAATTGCTATAGACGAACTGTGTTGAAGGGATATTGGAATCCTTAATAAACCGTAAATAGTTCTCAAAATGCGTAGACGCATGGGTAAACCCACGTTGTTTATCGATAAGTATATTCTTAGTATTAATATTTTCAATATCTACAAAATAATAATCGAAGTTCATGCGATTCATGATATTATACGTTTCTTGTAATGAATTATATTGATGCAATAGACCATCTACGATTAAACCGTATTTGATTTCTCTATTTTTATTTTTTAACTTGAGATGGGCGAGATGGATGTCTTGAACGCTCATTGTCTCAGTGTTGAATACAAGCATAAATTTAACGCGTTTTTTATTCCATTTATAGTCTTGATTACTCTGTAGAAACGAGATAATAAGTTGATATATCGTATTGAATTCCGAAGAATTTTTAATCGTCATAGCTAAACTAATATTTTTCTCAAAAAGTTTTTCAAAACAACGATGTAATAAATTCATGTTAATACGTTCTTTCACAATATCACTAACATCATTAATCAGAATTGCCGTTCTTGGTAAATAAGATAAATCAATATCATAATAGTCGTTGAATACAAATTGAAATAATTCGGTAATGCTCTGAAAATGAATAAACGCCTTCGAAGATTTAGTTCGATCATTTGGTTCAAATTCATCAATATTAATCGTCGTCGTTTCAGTCATAACGTGATTCGTAAATTCAAATTGAGAAATTAAATCTAAAAATTTCTCATCAATAGAATGCTTGATTGTAATTGTTGACAAAGATTCATATTGATTTAATTCGGAACGATACTGTTTAGGACTTAAACCAAGATAGTTTTTAAATTGATTAGTAAAGTTAGTATGATTACTAAATCCTGAAAGTTCAGAAATCGTAGTAATCGTTTCATTAGTCGTTATTAATAATTTGAGAGAATGGATGACTTTTAAACTGGTGTAGTAATCCTTAAAGTTTACATTTAAAAAGCGGCCAAATAAGTTAGAACAATAGGATTTAGAAATCAGGGCGTTTTGTGCTACACCTTGGAGGGAGATATTCGCAGTAATATGTTCATTTATAAATAATAAAGCTTTTGATAACAATTGATGATTAACAGAGATGTTTGGAATATAAGGAGCAAGATTTCTAACTACGGCTTCCTTATATAATGTTTGAATAATCTTTGAAACGGTTTCCTCATCTTGAGCTTCATTATTTGAAAAGTTGGTCATGCTTTGTAAGATAATGGATTTTATAAAACGATTTGACTGTAAAAGATGGCGATCAAAGAAACAATTAAAGAAATCACTATCCTCTAGATAAAAATAGATAACAGGGATTTTCAATTCAACTAAATTTTTTGCGGACTTAATATGATAGAAGTCGCCTTGATTTATAATCGCAATGTGATTATGCACATCTTTAGTTTCACCATTTATTGAAATTGTTAGTTCATTCGTTAATGAAAAGAATAAAATGACATCGGTAATATTACGTGTTGGAATAGTGGTAATATGTTTATGCAAAAAAAGTGTGCTATTCATATTTGAATTTCTCCTAAGTATTTAATTTTCTCAAAATAGTAGTATTTAATTGAATTGTGAATAATAAGAGCTATTATAAATTAAAAATAGAGAAATATTAATAGTCAAAAATAAAAATATTTTGTCAATATCTTTATGAAAGCGTTAAAAATTTTCTTTGATACACAATATAAATAAAAATTTAGGAATATAGCGTTATAGTTTTGAATACATTTAATAGCGTAAACAAATTTAATTCGTTGCATAATATAAATAGATTTCGAGACAAATTGTCTAAGATAAAATGATAGACAATATATAGCTAATCAAGAATCTTAGTACATCTCGAAATTAGAACGTATTAATTCTATAAAACATCAACGAACAACAACTTAAAGAATATGAGCACCTAGAATATAATGAATAAGAACAGTATTTTTTAAAATTGTCATATGTAGATGTGAACTCCACTTCTCAAATCAATGTGTGTATAGAGCAGTCTAGTAATTGGTTATTAATTTAAATAGTTAATTCCGCTCTTGCCACCTCAAATCAAAACATCTTATCGGGTTTAACAACTTAAGCCACATTGATAATTAAGGAATACTATTTAAACTACCTCATGATGACTCAACAACACGATTAATAGTATTCATTTAATAATGAGATTAAGTCAGACAACACAACTATCTACCATACATCACAGAATCAGACTAAGCATCTGCATCATGAACAATAGGCGTTATCAGTAGCAAAGCAGTGTATATTTAGAATTAACTATAACTCCCCAAAGTATATAATTATAATTGCAACGTATAATAGTCTTTACATCTAATCACTCTAAATATATACATTAATTTATTCATTCGACATCATGAACGTATATTCATTTAATAGAAAGAATAGAATTAATACATGAAAAGAGGCTCGGAGCGGGGCAGAAATCTTATGTTATACAAGATTTCGCGAACCCGCTCTCGGCCTTTTATTTTTTGTTATTTCTTAAGATTGTACTTTGTTGTAAATAGGTCACTTCGTATTTATCGGCAAGTGTCTTTAAGAACTTAAGTAATTCAGAACTATAGACATTATCGTTCATAAATTGTTGTTTCAACGATAGGGATTGCGCTTTTTCAGAACTAGTCGCTTTCTTTTTAAAATAGCCCCACATATGATCGTAAGCATTAATAATTGAACCTTGAGTAGGTTCTTCACGAAGTCCTATATCAATCATTTGTTGTACTTCTTCTAAACTAGGGGACCCTTTTAATAATTGTCGAATCTCCTCGTAATAATATTGGCTATGAAATAAAATATGGTATTTTTCTTCTCTCCATAGCTTTTCAATATATCCACGTTCTTTCATAGGTCATCTCCTTTGAGATTGCTCGCTATATTAATTTCACATTCGTAAGTTCTATTATTTATTTTCCCTAAAAGAGTGGCATACATGTCTACATAACTAAATTTGTCTAATTTTGGAAAATTTAAAAAGTATATTGCTTTCTATTTTGGAACCGGTTACAATATCAGTAAGTAATAGAACCGGTTCCATCGAAGAGGAGGGCAATTGAATGAATTATAAGCAATCAGCTGAAGATATATTACATGCTATTGGCGGAGAAGAAAACTTAGATGCCATGGCTCATTGTGCTACAAGACTCAGACTTGTGCTAAATGACGAGAGTAAAGTAGATGAAGAACGATTAGCTAACATGAATGTAGTTAAGGGAACATTTTCAACTGGGGGACAATATCAAATTATTATTGGCTCTGGAACGGTCAATAAAGTGTTTAATGAATTAGAAAAAATAACTGGTAAAGAGGCATCAACCACTGCTAATGTTAAAGATAAATCCTCGAAAAATATGAACCCATTACAACGTTTTGTGAAGATGTTATCTGATATCTTTGTACCTATCATTCCTGCTATCGTTGCGGGTGGTTTATTAATGGGGATTAATAACCTTCTAACTGCCCCAGACTTATTTTACGATAAGCAATCATTCATAGAGGTGCATAGCCAATTTGCTGGGTTAGCAGAGATGATTAATATCTTCGCGAATGCGCCATTTACATTGTTACCGATACTCATAGGCTTTAGTGCTGCCAAACGCTTTGGAGGTAATCCATTCTTAGGTGCGGCATTAGGTATGATTTTAGTTCACCCATCATTGATGAGTGCGTATGATTTTCCAAAAGCAGTAGAAGCGGGCAAAGCTATTCCACATTGGGATTTATTTGGCTTACATATTAATCAGGTAGGTTACCAAGGTCAAGTACTACCGATGTTAGTTGCAGCTTATATTTTGGCTACTATTGAAAAGTGGTTACGTAAAGTCATTCCGACAGTGTTAGATAATTTATTAACACCATTATTATCTATCTTAGTCACAGCATTTCTCACATTCCTATTTGTAGGACCTATTACGCGTCAACTCGGCTACTGGTTATCAGATGGCTTAACTTGGTTATACGAATTCGGTGGAGCGATTGGTGGATTTATCTTCGGATTATTCTACGCACCAATTGTTATAACTGGTATGCATCATAGCTTTATAGCAGTAGAAACTACGCTTATTGCAGACCAAGCTAAAACGGGAGGTTCATTTATCTTCCCAATAGCTACTATGTCTAATGTTGCCCAAGGTGGCGCGGCTTTAGCAGCATTCTTAATTATAAAAAATAATAAAAAACTTAAAGGTGTTGCTTCTGCAGCAGGTATTTCAGCGTTGTTAGGTATCACTGAACCAGCTATGTTCGGTGTTAATTTAAAATTAAGATATCCATTTATTGGTGCCATTGTAGGTTCAGCTGTCGGCGCAGCATATATATCATTCTTTAAAGTTAAAGCGATCGCCTTAGGTACTGCTGGGCTTCCAGGTTTCATTTCAATTAACCCTGCACATTCAGGTTGGTTGCATTACTTTATAGGTATGCTTATTGCATTTATTGTTTCAGTAACGATTACGTTAATACTCTCTCATAGAAAAGCATATAAAGCTGCCGCTGAATAAGAAGCGGTAAATAAATATAAGAAAGGCAATTTCTAATGAAATAAATAGAAATTGCCTTTCTTATATTTTAGAAATGCAAATGCATTTCAATTTGTCTTAGTAAAATAGTTAAAGTTTCTGTTTACGCCATAAGAAAATACCAACAATAGTAACCAGTACTAAGGATATACCAAGGATAATAATCCAAGAGGCATAACTTTTATCATCAATCGGAAGTGGCACGTTCATACCAAAGAAACTAAACACTAAGGTAGGTAACGTAAGCAAGACTGTAAATAGTGTTAAAGTTTTCATAATCGTATTCATCTCATTAGATAATAGAGAAGAATATGAAGTAGTGACACTCTCTAAGATGCCTGTATACAATTCTGTAGTTTCAATCGCTTGGTTGTTTTCAATTACCAAGTCTTCTAATAAATCCTCATCATCTTCAAAACGTTTAATCGCAGGTAAGCGGAATAATTTTTTAATTACCGTGTCGTTACCTTTTAAAGCAGCTAAGAAGTAGACTAAACTTTTTTCAACTTCCATGAGTTTATAAAGTTGTTTATTCGTAATATTATTTTTTAGTTCACGTTCAATGCGAATTCGTGATTTATTTAAAAGTCTTAAATTTCTGTTGTAGTGATTTGAAATAGTTAATAAAATATCTAGCGCAAAACGACTGTGATATTTTAAATTAATGTCATCTTGACGCGCATAATTTTCTAAGAATTCATTTTCAGCGTCACAAATCGTTAGAACCAGACCTTTACCAATTACGATACCTAAAGGAATGGTAACGAAAGACAGTACGCGACGGCTAGATGAACTCACGATAGGTAAGTCGATGATGATAAGGGAATAACCTGTATCTTCATCATATTCTATACGCGCACTTTCATCGGCATCCAATGGATCTCGAATAAAGTCTTCAGGGAGATTGAATTTTTCAATTAACTCTTCAACTTCTTCTCTTTCAGGTTCTACAACATTAATCCATGATGCAGAATGATCTAACGTAGTTTCAACAATTTCATTTGTTGCTGAATATTTATATGCAGTTAGCATGGTTAATGATTCCTTTCATATTCATTTGGTGTTAGTTGGATTGGATACGTTTATAATGATTTTTAACCATAATTCTGAGTGGTCCATTATAAATAATTTTGAAAATGTGTTGCGTTAATTCATCGACTGGAATTCGATTGTCATCATGTACCCAATACTTAATAACTGAAATTGTAGCACCTGCCACATAACTATGGAAGTACATTTCGGGTATACCATCAATTTCATGATTAATACTTATAAAGTTTTGCATATTTTCCTTGATTAGGGAATGAATTTTGTCTTCCAATTTACTTTTACGTTCTAATTGCAAGATAGTGTGATAAAATTCCATGTTATCAGCGATATGTTGTAAAATTTTAGTCAAAACATCATTAATAAATGTAGTTGCAATAGCTTCAGGGTTATCGCCCCCAAGTTGATTAAATTGTGATAACGATTCAATTTCAACTATACATTCATCTTCCATATCTGATAAAAGGGAATATTTATCTTCATAATGTAAATAAAAGGTACCACGATTAATATCAGCTAAATCTGAAATATCTTGAACGGTGATTTTATCGAGGTCCTTTTGTTTGAGCAAATTGGTAAAAGCTCGTTTAATGGCCGTTTTAGTCTTGCGAACCCGCCTATCTTCTTTCATGTGTAACGATCTCCTAATAGTTAATAGACAATATTGAACAATATGTTCAAAAACATACTGTATTTAAATAATTGACTATTGTTAATTTTTGACTACCTTATTATAATTTACAACGTACTAAATATTCAACACATTGTTCAATAAATATAAGGAGGTAATGATTCATGAATATTTTTAAAAGCAAATTATTATGGCTTGCACCTGTTGCAGCAATTTTACTACTAGCAATATTTGCTTTGGCATTCTATCCTGCGTTTAATCCTAAACCTAAAGAAATGCCAATTGCAATTGTTAATAATGATAAAGGTGTAGACATTCAGGGGAATAAAGTAAATATCGGGGAAAAAATTGAAGATAAATTAATGGATAGTGATTCAGACACTGTTAAATGGGTTAAAGTGGACAAAGAATCAGATATTAAAAAAGGCCTTGAGGATGAAAAATATTATGGGGCAGCAATTTTCAATAAAGACTTTTCTAAAGATGCGATGAGTAAAACGCAAAAAGTAGTTATGGACAGCAAAAAAGCTGAAATGAAAGAGAAAGTTGAATCTGGTGAAGTGCCAGCAGCGGCTGCCAAACAAATGCAAGAAAAAATGGGTAACCAAAAAGTTGATGTTAAAAAAGCAACATTTAAAACAATCGTGAACAAAGGTGCGAGTATGCAAGCATCTCAAATTACAGGCAATGTTTTAGATGGTATGGGTAATAATTTAAATAAACAAATTACATCTCAAAGCTTAAAAACATTAGAAAAACAAGATGTGAAAGTTAATGCATCAGATATTAAAGGGATAACTAATCCAGTTAAAGTGGACGACAAAACAATTAACAAAGTTAAAGACCATCAAGGTGGCGGTAACGCTCCATTCTTAATGTTTATGCCAGTATGGATGAGTTCATTAGTAACATCAGTACTATTGTTCTTTGCATTCAGAACTAGTAACAACTTTAAAATTCAACACAGAATTATTGCATCACTAGGACAAATGTTATTAGCAGTTATTACTGCGTTTGTAGCAAGTTTCGCATATGTTTACTTCATGCATGGTGTATTAGGATTTGAATTTGGTCATACTAATCGTGTAGCAATCTTCTTAGCTATTTCAATCTTAGGATTTATTGGTTTAATCTTAGGTATCATGGTATGGCTTGGAATGAAATCTATTCCAATCTTTGTATTATTAATGTTCTTTAGTATGCAATTGATTACATTACCAAAACAAATGCTTCCTAAAGGCTATCAAACATGGGTGTATGATATTGATCCATTCACTCACTACACAACAACATTAAGACAAATCATTTATATGGGACATCCTATCGAAATGAATTCAACAATCTGGATGATGATTGGATTTATTATCTTTGGTGCAGTATCTAGTTTAGTAGCCGCTATCGTTAGAAAACATAGTACTAAACGTACTGAAATCCCAGCATAATAGTTTTTCTCTGCCCTCAATATAGTATGGTTACATACTGTGTTGGGGGTTAATTTTCGGGGGTAAATAAACTGAAAATTTAAACTTTAATATATCGGTTGACTATATCGAAAAACGGAGTATTATATTAGTTAGGCATCTAACTAAATGAGGTGAAAGTATGGAAGTAACATATCAGTATTTATTAAGAACGTTGGCACATGAAATGAAAAATTATGCCGATCGTAGGCTAGATGAATATAATGTTACCCAAGAACAAAGTCACACGCTCGGTTATATGTATCGTCATAAAGAACGAAGTATAACGCAAAATGAACTGCTTAAGACATTTCAACGTAAAGGGTCTACAGTAAGCTCAACTTTGAAGAGTTTAGAGAGTAAGGGACTTATTTACCGTATGGTTGACCCTGAGGACTCAAGACGTAAAAATCTAAAACTTACAGATGCAGGGAATGAACTGGTAGAATCATTTGTTAGTATTTTTGATGAAATAGAAGAAATTCTAGTTAAAGATTTGAAAGAAGAAGAAAAAGCACAGTTAAGTAATTTATTTGAGCGTATGTTAGACAATATTAAAAAAGCTAATTAATCTAAGACTAAAAATGTAAGCTCAATAGTCTTAATTTAATATAGAAATTTAGGATTAAATTAAATAAATTTGTATTTTAGTAAGTTAGGCAATAATGATTATTGCTAGAGTAGGATGACGAAATCTTCTTCATTCAATAGGTTTCGCTCCTGCTATCTTTTTCAACACATAGTTAGGTACCTAATTATTAGGCGTCTAATATTAAAGGAGATTATGGAAATGAAAGACGAACAATTATATTATTTTGAGAAATCACCAATTTTTAAAGTAATGATGCATTTTTCTTTACCTATGATGATAGGTTCATTATTAAGTGTGATATATGGTATTTTAAATGTTTATTTTATCGGGTTTTTAGACAATAGCCATATGATTTCAGCTATTTCTTTAACATTACCGATTTTTGCAGTGTTAATGGCATTTGGTAACTTATTTGGTGTAGGTGGCGGAACATACATTTCTCGTTTACTTGGCGCTAAAGATTATACTAAAACGAATTACGTAAGTAGCTTTTCAATTTATAGCAGTATTGCATTAGGGATTATTATCGCAATCATCACATTACCTTTTACTGATCAAATCGCGAGTGTTTTAGGTGCAAGCGGAGAAACATTACGCTATACAAGTGACTATTTAAAAATAGAATTTCTAAGCACACCATTCGTTATTTTATTCTTCGTACTTGAACAATTTGCACGTGCGGTTGGTAAACCAATAGTTTCAATGGTTGGTATGCTTTCAAGTGTCGTTTTAAATATGATTTTAGATCCAATTTTAATTTTTGGTTTCCATTTAGATGTTGTAGGTGCAGCATTAGGTACTGCAATTTCAAACGTAGTCGCTGCATTATTCTTTGTGATTTATTTTGCTAGAAAAAGCGATTCACTATCATTAAATATTAAATTTGCGAAACCAACAAAAGCACTTATGCAAGAAGTGTTTAAAATTGGTATCCCAGCATTCTTGATGGTAGTACTAATGGGTGTAACTGGTTTAGTAGTAAACTTATTCTTAGCACACTATGGTAACTATGCCATCGCAAGTTATGGTATTTCATTTAGACTTGTACAATTTCCTGAATTGATTATTATGGGGCTTTCTGAAGGTGTAGTACCATTGATTGCTTATAACTTTGTTTCTAATAAAACACGCATGAAAGATACAATCAAAGTCGTTATTATGTCTATCGCCGTAATTTTCGCAGTATGTATGACAGTAGTTTTATTATTTGGTCATTCAATCGTTCAATTATTTAGTACTGACCCACAAATTGTTACATTAGCTACATTTATTCTTAAAGTGACAATGACATCATTATTATTAAATGGTATTGGCTTCTTGTTTACTGGTATGTTACAAGCAACTGGTCAAGGCCGTGGAGCAACTATTATGGCTATTGCACAAGGTACAATTATTATTCCAGTATTATTTGTAATGAATGCTTTGTTTGGCTTAGCTGGCGTAATTTGGTCATTACTTATTGCCGAAACAATTTGTGCTTTATTAGCTATGCTTATTGTTTACTTATTAAGAAATCGCCTTACTGTTGATACACAAGCTTTAGTTGAAGAATAGAAATTAATTATTTTTGAAAAGCATTTAATAGGAAGAGCGAGGACGGGACACCGTTTATCAGTTCCTAAAGCACAAATGATTAATGTCTTAGTCTCAACAACTATCAAATTTAAAACTTAAGCTATTGTTTCATTAATGTTAGAGAGGTTGGGACGAAAGTGTTTAGGATTTGAGCAGAACCAAACGATGAACAAAAAATATTATCTCCTAATCTATTGATTAGGCAGTAGCTGACTGAGATGAAGATGCGATAAAACCGTACTTTCTTCATCTCTAGTCAACCTTGCCGGAGTGGGACGACGAAATCTTTGAAATTACATTAGATTTCTGTCCTACTCCCTTTTTTTGTCCTACTCCCTAGATTTCTCTCCCGCTCCCTTTTTTGGCTAAAAAGTGACAAATTAGAATTATTATTGTTAAATAGCATACATTATCTTATTATTAATAAATGAGTAAATTTTTTTGGGGGGACGTCAATGGTGAGAATTAAGCAAAGTTCCAAAGTAGCTTTAGCAATCATGATGATGCTTTTATTTGTTTTAGTTCCAAACGTTCAAAACATCGCATTCGCACATGCTACTTTAGAAAAAACAACACCTTCACAAAATGGAGTAGTATCTAAGAAACCTGATACTATTGAATTAACATTTAATGAACCTGTTAATGCCGATTATTCAGGCCTTACTATATATAATGATAAGGGTAATAAGATTGCCGACATTGACCCGTCGACAAAAGGCCATTCTAAAACATTAACGTTTCCTGCTGACAAAGTAGGAGAGGGTACACATCAAATTGAATGGCATACCGTTTCAGCAGATGGCCATGAAATTGGTGATCGATTTGAATTTTCTGTAGGAGAAAAAACAGCTAATGGCGTAGATACTTCGCCTGCTTTTTATGAAACGCCAGACTTTTGGTTTGGATTGTTACGATACATAGCGGAAGGCGCTACAATTTTATTAGTTGGACTTTATTGGTTAAATGGTATTGCACGTCGTAATAATTTATCTACATTTGATATTTTTCCAAGACATTTAGCAGTATCATTAATTATGATGATGGGATATTTAATGTCTCTCGTCTTATATTTAATGACCTTATCGTCAGATGTGTTAGATGCAATACTCACACTTAATCCTAATACATTAATACAATTTCCTTATATTTTAAGTTCAATTGCATTAATTATCTTAAGCGGTTTATTTGTATTACGTAATATGGAAAAATCATGGTATTGGATGATATCGATTGCTATGATTTTAGCTTTAAGTATGTCTGGACACGCTTGGTCACAAAGTGTGCCACTTTGGTCACTTTTACTTAGAACATTACATTTAACTGGCATTAGTTTATGGTTAGGCGCACTCGTCTATCTCTTAGTTTCAGTGTTCACTAGAAAGAGAGATGCTGTAGATTTATTACGCGAAATCTTATTCAAAGTTAACGCAAGTGCAGTAGCGATTATTATTATTTCTGGTGTATTAATGTCTATAGACCAAACTAAAATTCTTTCAATTTGGTCAAATATGCAAACGTGGACAATCTTCTTAATTGTTAAAGTTGTAGGTACATTAATCATGATGGGATTAGGTTTCATGCAGACGACTCGCGCATTAAACCGTCGAAATAGAGTTAACAAAGCTTCATTAATTGTTGAAGTCACAATAGGTGTGATTCTGATACTTGTCGGAGTAATTATGAGTCAAATTATTATTCCATAAGAAGGAGAAAAAAGATGATTAAAAAATTATTAGCAACGAGTTTAGTACTCTTCTTTACAATGGGTTTCTTTAAAATCGCGGATGCCCATGTTACGTTAAATCCTAAAGCAGTTGAGCCGGAATCTTACGAACGCGTTGATGTACGTGTTCCCGTAGAGCAAAAAGATCATACAGAGAAAATTGAATTAGAAGTTCCTAAAGAAGCTCAAGTAGTCAATATTCAACCTGTGGAAGGTTACAAATATAAATTAGACAAAGATAAAAAAGGGAATATCACTAAAATTACATGGAAAGCTAAAGACAAAGGTATTGGCCCAGATGAATTTATGGACTTTCCACTTGTAGTAGCTAGTCCTAAAGAAGAAGGTAAATATGCTTTTAAAGCAATTCAATCATACGATAATGGTGATAAAGTTAAATGGACTGGTAAAGAAGACAGTGAACACCCAGCACCAACACTTGAAGTTAAAAAAGATGCTAACGCAACAACAGTTAAAGAGGAAAAATCTAATGATACGGCTAGTGAACAACAAAGTTCAGGTGGTTCAATCGCATTATGGATTGTATCAATTATAGCAATTATTTTATCATTAGTAGCTTTATTCAAACATTCAAGAAATAAATAAACATTTAACCTAGCCGGAGCGAAACTATAAATCTTCGAAATTCAATTTGATTTTAGTTTCGTTCCTTTTTCATATAGGAATATTCTTACATATTTTGTCACTTTAAAGATGTCTATTTTCAATTATAATAGTAACGTGAGGGAGGATTTTCATATGCGCAGATTATTATATGCTTTTTTAGTCTATATGATAATTGGATTATTTAGTGGTTTTTACTATAGAGAATTAACTAAAGCACACCATTTTACGGGCGACACACAATTATCAGTAGTACACACACATACCCTTATTTTAGGTATGTTTATGTTTTTAATATTACTTTCACTTGAAAAGTCATTTAAATTAAGTAGTTATTATTTATTCAATTGGTTCTTTATTGTTTATAATTTAGGCGTAATTGTCACAATAGGGATGATGGTAACTAAAGGTACATTCCAAGTTATCGGTAAAAGTTTCCAACCCGAAGCATTTGCAGGATTTGCGGGTATTGGTCATACAGGAATGCTAGCTGGATTATTATTACTCTTCTTCTTATTGCGTCAAGCTATATTAAAAGAACCAAAAGAGTAATATTTAATATGACCGTTTTATAAAATAGAATGGGAGAGAACTCCACAAATACTAAGCTTGATGAGGCTGAACCATTAATATAATATGGTTCAGCCTTTAGTTTTGGCAGTAGTTGACTGAGATGAGAGTAAGCCATTAATAATTTGTGATTTTGGTGTCGCAAAAGAAGGGTTTTGGGCAGATATCATCGTGATTCGACAAAATTTGAAGAGCAATTTTGTTTTCTTCTAGCTTTTTTAATACAAAGTTTTATTTTAGACGAAAGGGATTTCTTCAACATTATATCAACATATAGTATAATGAGTGAAAGTCAATGATAATTATTATCATTTATAATAGAGAGAGACTTGGGAGGAAATCATATGCAAGATGTAACAATTATTGGGGGAGGCCCCGCAGGTCTTTTTGCCAGTTTTTACTCTGGACTACGTGGGATGTCAGTCAGAATTATCGATGTGCAAGATAAATTAGGCGGCAAGATGCAAATTTATCCTGAAAAGATTATTTGGGATATTGGCGGTGTAGCACCTAAGCCATGTTATGAAATTATTAAAGATACAATTAAACAGGGGTTACATTTTCAACCGGAAGTGAATTTAAATGAACGTGTGATAGACATTCGTAAATTAGAGGAACGTCACTTTGAAGTTGAAACTGACCAAGGTAATATCTACGAGTCTAAGGCAGTTATTTTTGCGGTAGGTGGCGGTATTATTAATCCTAAACCACTTGATATTGAAGATGCTGAACGTTACCAACTCACTAATCTACATTATGTAGTACAATCGTTCTCTAAATTTAAAGATAAAAATATTCTCATCTCAGGTGGAGGAAACACTGCGCTTGATTGGGCAAGAGATTTAGCTGAAATAGCACAATCTGTTACTTTAATTTATAGAAAACCAGAAATCCGTGGTTATGAAGCGATGATTAATGTTTTAGAAGATTTAAATGTTAAACTACTACCTAAAACACAAATTAATAAATTAATTGGTGACACAGATTGCGAGCGAATTCGAGAAGTACAATTAGAAAATATTGAAACGGGTGATGTCATTACGCAATCATTCGATGATGTAATAATTAGTCATGGTTTCGATCATGAAAATCCACTACTAAAAGAGTGTACTTCTAAGTTTGATTTACATGATGAATATCGTGTCAAAGGCTTTGGGAATACAACTACAAGCATTCCAGGTATCTTTGCTTGTGGCGATGTCGTTCATCATGATGCGAAAGTTCATTTGATTGCGAGTGCCTTTAGTGATGCAGGAAACGCCGCTAACTTAGCTAAAACGTATATTGAACCTGATGCCTACAAAGAAGGCTACGTTTCAAGTCATAACGACATTTTCAAAGAATCTAATAAAGCGGTTATTAATCAATATTTATAGCTTATGAGATAAGAGGGGACGAAAAAAGATGATTCGATATTCGAATGAGCCACCTGAACCTAAAGCATATTGTGATTTAAGAGTGAAAGCAGGTATGAGTCCGAAATCGGAAGAAGCGGCACGTAAAGGGTTGCCTAATGCCTGTTTTACTATAACGATTTATGATGATGATGTACTCATTGGTATGGGCAGGGTGATTGGTGATGGAAGCACTGCCTTTCAAATTGTTGATGTAGCCGTAGACCCAGCGTACCAAGGTCAAGGTTACGGTAGAATGATTCTTGAAAAAGTAATGGCTTATATTGAATCGATTGCTATGAAAGGATCTTATGTAAGTTTAATTGCTGATTATCCTGCAGATAAGTTGTATGAAAAATTTGGTTTTAAATCGACAGAACCTAAATCAGGTGGCATGTATATCGTTTATTAAAGCATTAAAATGGCTTGAAAGGAGTTCCAAATGAATTCCTTTCAAGCCATTTTTATATAATAATACTGCGTTAATTGCATATAATTTTATATTTCAATTCAACTTTAAATTAGGATTGTATTTTTTCTCTTAAGATATTATATACTTTTATTTATTAAAGTCGATAACGATGCGTCCTGTGTTTTCATGGTTTAAAACTGTTTCAATTGCGTCTGGTAAGTCAGAGAATGATACGACACGTTTAATATCATGTAGTTGGTCTGATTTTAAATCTGTAGCTAAACGTCTCCAAACGCGTTCACGTAATTTCATAGGTGTGAATACTGAGTCGATTCCTACAAGACTAACACCTCTTAAAATAAATGGATGCACTGTTGTGCTAAATTTCACACCACCAGTTAAACCGATAAGTGCGACACCACCATTATTATCAATGTGTTTAGCGACATACGGTGTGCCTTCGCCTCCAATTGGATCAATCGCAGCTTGCCATGTACGTGAACCGAGTGGCTTATCATCGTTGTCAGTAATGCGGTCGATAATATCTTTAGCGCCTAATTGTTCTAATTTTTCAGTAGCTTCTTTATTACCTGTACTTGCTATAACTTTATAACCTAAATTTGAAAGCATCATTACTGCTAATGATCCTACGCCACCTGAAGCACCACGTACTAGAACTTCTCCGCCTTCAAGCGTCATAAAACCTGCTTTTTCTAATTTTTCAATTGCTAAGCCTGCGGTATAGCCAGCAGTACCATAAATCATTGCTTCTTCTAAAGTGAGATTATCTGGAAGTTTAACAATCCAATCTGATTTTACTCTAGCATACTCACTGAACCCACCATAATGACTAACACCTAAGTCATAACTTGTTGCAATTACTTCTTCACCCTTTTCAATAGTAGGGTCATCAGATTCTACTACGACGCCTGCTAAATCGATACCAGGAACCATAGGATATGATTTGACGATATTATTATTGTCAGTTGTTGCTAAAGCGTCTTTATAGTTAATACCTGAATAGTGCACTTTAATTAGAACATTGCCTTCAGATAAATCATCAGTAGTCAGTTGTTTATAATCACTATTAATTTGACCTTCTTTATTTTGATCCACTAAAAATGCTTTGAATTGTGTACTCATATGTTATGACTCCTTTTTAAAGAAATAAAATTTCAGATGTAAATTATATACCCTTATTGCATTTTATGCATGCTCGAGGGTTATTAGGTTGACTAAAAATATAAAAACTAAAGTATCAGCAAAATATAAAAATTTTGTCGATTAAAATTAAGATAGAATTGTTATTGACATAAAATAAAGACAAACTTATAATTAATTTGATAATGATTATCAATTGA
Source organism: Staphylococcus sp. acrmy (assembly GCF_022690565.1). Taxonomy (NCBI): domain Bacteria; kingdom Bacillati; phylum Bacillota; class Bacilli; order Caryophanales; family Staphylococcaceae; genus Staphylococcus; species Staphylococcus sp. acrmy. The sequence continues at coordinate 72,501 of NZ_JALCVE010000004.1, forward strand.
AATTGTAGGGCTTTCTAAGTGCAAAATTGGGAGTAGGCTGACAATCTGAATGGGCTAGCATAGAATAGGTTTTTAAAATTTTCAGGGTGACTATAGTGTTCTCAATTAAAAAGATTCAGCGTCGATAGATAATCACTGAAACTTAACTGAGGTGGAAAAAATTATGAAAAAATTACCAACTATTTTATTAGCGTCATCGTTACTTTTAGCAGCATGTGGCACAAACGACCAAAGTGATGATAGTAGTAGCAAAGATAGCTCATCACAAAACTCAAGTAGCAAGAGTGAAAATAACAAAGCGTTAGATAAAGCCACAAAAGAGTATAAAAAATATACAGATAATCAACTTGATAAATTCTTAGATGGTACAGAAGAGTTTGTATCAGCAGTTAAAAATGATGATATGGAGAAAGCTAAAGAATTATATCCTAAAGTGCGTATGTATTATGAACGTTCTGAACCAGTTGCGGAAGCATTCGGTGATTTAGATCCTAAAATCGATGCGCGTTTAGCAGATATGAAAGAAGAAAATAAAGCAGATGAATGGACTGGCTACCATAAAATTGAAAAGTCACTTTATCAAGATAACAAAATAGATGAAACGACTAAAAAAGATGCTGATCAATTATTGAAAGATGCCAAAGAACTAGATGCTAAAGTAGACACGTTAGATATCACGCCAAAATTAATGTTACAAGGATCAGTTGACTTATTAAACGAAGTATCAACATCTAAAATTACAGGTGAGGAAGAAATCTATTCTCACACTGACTTGTATGACTTCAAAGCCAACATTGAAGGGGCGCAAAAAATTTAAGAATTATTTAAACCTGAATTAGAGAAAAAAGATAAAAACTTAAGTAAAGATATTCAAAAGAACTTTGATAAAGTTAATAGCTTATTAAATAAATATAAAGATGGTGACGGTTATAAAGATTATAGCGCAGTAACAAAAGAAGATAAAAAAGCATTATCTGACGCTGTAAACTCTCTTGATGAACCGTTAAGTAAAATGGCTGTGGTTACAGAATGAGTAAGCTAGACGATCAACAAGATTCAAATGTTTCACGTTGTTTCTTTTTAAAAATGCTAGGTATAGGCGGCGCCGGTGTAGTCATCGGCGCTAGTGGTGCAGGTAGTATTTTCTCGTTTAAATCAATGTTTGATACACCTGAGAACGAAGACAAAGATGCCTTTGAGTTTTATGGACGTGTACAAGCAGGTATAACAACGCCTACACAAAAAAACTGTAATTTCGTCGCTTTAGACTTAAAGACTAAAGACAAAAGTGCAATTAAAGATATGTTTAAAAAATGGACGCAAATGTCAGTCAATATGACAGATGGTGAAGCTGCTGAAAAAGATAGTCAGAATGAATTATTACCGCCAGTAGATACAGGCGAATCAATCGGACTAGGGGCTAGCAAGTTAACGTTAACGTACGGAGTTAGTAAATCTTTTTTGAAAAAAGTAGGCTTGTCGTCTAAAATTCCATCAGGCTTCAAAGACTTACCACATTTTCCAAATGATCAATTAGATGATGAATATAGTGATGGAGATATAATGATTCAAGCTTGTTCTAACGACCCACAAGTCTCGTTTCATGCGATTCATAATTTAATTCGTCCATTTAGAGATATTGTTAAAATGAAATGGTCTCAAAATGGATTTGTATCAGGAAAGTTAGAAGAAACGCCGAGAAACCTCATGGCCTTTAAAGATGGCACGGTCAATCCACGGAAGAATGATGAATTAAAAGATTATGTCTTTATTAATGATGGTTGGGCTAAAAATGGTACCTATTGCATTATTAGACGTATCCAAATTCATATCGAAACATGGGACCGTACCTCTCTAGATGAGCAAGAGGCGACTTTTGGACGTAAACGTGCTTCTGGTGCCCCTTTAACTGGTAAAAAAGAATTTGAAAATCTAGATTTAGATGCCAAAGATAGCAGTGGTAATTATGTTATTGATCCTAATGCACATGCGCGATTAGCACGTGAAGTTAAGACATCAATTAAACGTCGTGCATATAATTATACTGATGGTACAAACGCTAAAACTGGGGCCTTGGAAACAGGATTAATGTTTATTTGTTTCCAAAAGTCTACCCAACAATTTATTGATATTCAAAATAATTTAGGCCATAAAGATAAATTAAATGAATATATCACACATCGAGGTTCTGCATCCTTCATTGTCTTGCCAGGTGTAAAAAAAGGGGGCTATCTCGGTGAAACATTATTTAGTTAAACTTTTGATTGCTATAGCGCTTATCTTTACAGTATTGAGAATTACACCTTCACTTACACAGGTTCATGCAGCTGAAGATAGCAACATAAGCGATGTGTATGTCGCGATTACTGATGCTAAATCTACAATTGAAGATAAAGATAAAAGCGATAAAGAGAAGAAAAAAGCCGTTGAAGATATTAAAGCAAAAGTAAATGCTTTAGATATTAAAGATAATAAAGAAGGTAAAGATGTTAAATCAAAATTAAAAGATCTTGATCAAACATCTTCGCTAAATAAACAAGATAATAATTTATCAGAACTAACGAAATCACTTATTGCCTATGAAGATGCTGTGTCGACTAAAGACGTATCTGGTGAAATAAAAACTTTAAAACAACAAGTTGATTCGAAAGATAGTAAAGTAAAAGATGCCATTAAAAGTAAAAATACCGCTGAATTACAATCTATCAACAACAGTTTAAACCAGATTTGGACAAGCCATGAAACTTCTATTCGTAACTATGATGAAGGTAAATATGATCAAATCGAAGTCAACTTAATGCAATTCCGTGTAGCAGTTCAAAAAGAACCTTTTAATGCTAAAAAGGCAGATAACGCATGGACAACATTCAAATCAAGTATTGATACTGTTGATCAAAAGCAATCAAGTGAAGAATCTGGTAAATACAAAGTTACCCAATTAAATGATGAATTAGATAAAGCGATTAAAAGTATTGAAGATAATAACTTAACTCAAACAGATGATGCTCTGTCTAAATTTGTACAAGTATGGCCGTACGTTGAAGGTAAAATTCAAACTAAGAATGGTTCATTGTATACAACGATTGAGGATAAAATACCTTATTATCAAAGTATCTTAGATAATAGTAATAAAGATAGAGTTAAAAAAGGATTACAAGAAATTAATTCAGACATTAAAGATACAGTAGGCCAAGATAGTTACTCATTTGTAGATGTTATGATTATCTTCCTACGTGAAGGTTTAGAAGTATTATTAATTATCATGACATTAACAACTATGACACGTAACGTCAAAGATACTAAAGGTACTGCCAGTGTTATTGGCGGTGGTGTTCTAGGATTAATTCTAAGTATTACGCTAGCCGTCGTCTTCATTCAAACGCTAGGTAATAATGGTTTATTACGTGAAGGTATGGAAGCGGTACTTGGCATCGTAGCAGTAGTATTAATGTATGTCGTTGGTATTTGGATGCATCGTCGTTCTAGTGCACAACGATGGAATGAAATGATTCAGAATATGTATCAAAATGCGATTAGTAATGGAAATCTATTGCTTTTAGGTACAATTGGATTAATTTCAGTCTTACGTGAAGGTGTAGGGGTAATTATTTTCTATATGGGTATGATTGGTAGCATTACGACTTGGGATTTCGTACTTGGTATTGCTTTAGCCATAGTCATCTTAATTATCTTTGCGTTCCTATTCAGATTTATTGTGAAGCTAATTCCTATTTATTACATCTTTAGAGTACTATCGATATTAATCTTTGTAATGGCATTCAAGATGCTTGGCGTAAGTATTCAAAAATTACAATTATTAGGTACTGTTCCACAACATAGTATTGAGGGCTTACCTACTATAAGTATTATTGGTTTCTACCCAAGCGTTGAAACGATTGTCGCACAATTGATTTATATTATATTAATCGTTTTCTTTGTTTTGAAAAATCGTAAAGATAAAAAAGAAACGCGCGTTAAATAAAATAAAAGATGAATAACAAAAGCCTCGAATGAGTTTAGATTGAAACTCACTCGAGGCTATTTAATATGAGTAATTTAACCTTAAAAGCTATGTACGATGTGTAATTTTAGCGATTAACATACTGAATTCAAACAGTATGATTAAAGGTAATGTAAGTAATAAATTTAACATTAAATCGGGTGGTGCTATAATGCTGGCAACTACAAAACATCCAAAATAAATATACTTACGATACTTTTTGAGTTCTTTAATATCTATTAAATCAAATTTAGCTAAGCCCATAAATAAGGTCGGTAGCTGGAACAACAAGCCAAAAACGAGCAACCACCGTATCAGTTCATGTAAATAAGCTTTAAAACCAATGACAGGTTGAATACTTAAAATAACTGATAGATTTATTGAAAAATTAATAATTAATGGAAAACCTATGAAAAATGCGAAAACGACACCAATAATAAATAATAAGGCACACCAGATACTATATTTATAAATAAATACTCGTTCATGAGGATGGAGTCCTGGCGCAATAAAAGCCCATAATTGATAAAAAATAATCGGAATAATTAAACATAAAGCTACAAAGAATATAATCATTACGTAAATCTGTATCATTTCTGTAAACGAAAAAGCATGTAAGGTCACATGAGCACGTTTTATATAGTGGATAAAAGGCTTCATCCACCAATGAGACGAAATATATACAATAACGACAGAAATAATAAAAGCAATGAACACTTTGACAATTCTTGAACGTAATTCATCAAAGTGCTCTAATAAAGTCGAACTATTTTGATTGATCTCGTTGTTGCTTAGATTCTTTACTGGGAGTCTCATGCACATCATCTGAATCTAAATCCTCAGCAGCAGACTTAAACTCTTTTAGTGTACTTCCAATTGCTTTGCCGAATTGCGGTAATTTTTTAGGTCCGAAAATAATCAACGCAATTATACTAATAACGACTAAACTTGTAGGCCCTGTAATGCCTAATACAAACACATCTTGGAACATGGAAAAAACCTCACTCTGTTTTATACTAATATCATCTTTACTTTATACTCATTGATAAATATTATCAATAGAAAATTGCTTATTCACAAATTAAATATATTTAAATGTTTGAAAGTAATATAATAAGGAATAAATTATTAATTTTTATATTTTATTAAGGGGGAGCTAGCTATGACTGAACATATTGAAAAAATTCAAAAAGAAGAAGTAGAAGCGCTTAGAAAAATTTCAGAAACTACATTTCATGATACCTTTGAAGGTGAATATAGTGCAGAAGATTTTCAAACGTTTTTTTCCAAAAGTTACAATGAAACGATACTATTAGAAGAGTTAGATAACCCACAATCTTTCCATTATTTCTATAAAATTGATAATGAAATTGCTGGATATTTGAAACTTAATATAGGAGAAGCGCAAACAGAAGACAAAGGGGAAGACTATTTAGAAATTCAACGTATCTATTTTTATAAACAATTTCAAGGCAAAGGCAGAGGAAACAAATTTATTGAATTGGCTTTAGACAAAGCACGTGAATTTAATAGGCCTAAAATATGGTTAGGCGTATGGGAACATAATGAACAAGCACTAAGATTTTACAAGAATAAAGGATTTAAAGTGACTGGTCACCATGAATTTATCACTGGCGAAGTAGTTGACACCGATCTTATTATGGAAAGAAACGTATAGCAGAATGAATAATAAAAACGATGTAAAATAGGCATGAGGACGATTCGTAACACTTAACAACCGTCTTCATGCCTATTATTTTTGAATATATCTTATTGTTCTTCGTTTAAAATATCGCGCATTAATTGTGTTAATCTTTTTAGTGAATTATTTTTCTCATTAATTAGCGGATGTTGATTAATATCTAATAACGTGTGGTTGACCAAATTGTCCGTTAATAGAGCAGCGTCAGTATACCAAACTTTAGATAAACTTTGCATTACGTCTTCATAAACGCCACGTTCGTCTTTATAAGCCTCATGATTTGGTGTAAATAAACAAACTTTTTTCCCAATTGTTAATGCGTCGAAAATGATTGAAGAATAGTCTGTGACTACTACATCAGCTACCATTAATAAATCTTGTGTTTCGATATTTTTTGGTGCTTCGATTACATTTTCAGGAATAGTATCTTTACCTTCAACGTGTCCTTTATAAATAACGTGATATTCTTCTAATAATTCAGGTGTGATAATTAAACTTTCCGCACTTTCATTTGATGTGTGCCATGTTGGTGCATATAACAAGATTGGTTTCGTACGATCAACATTTAACGAGTCTTTTACTTTTTTATGATGATTTTTGTCGTGTTGATAATGCAATAAGTAATTTACTCTTGGATAGCCGTACGGTACAAATTGTGTATTATGATTTGGAAAAGCTGTTTCAAACAAGCCTTCAGCAGCAGGTGAATCAGTTAAGAAATAATCTTGTTGTAACCATTTATTATATTTACGGGCTCTATAATTATAAATATTTTTATTTTGATACGGTTCTTTGCTGTCTAAGAATAATTTTTTAATCGGTGTGCCGTGCCATAATTGAATGACAGTGCCATTAGGTTTAAATTCGTCTGGAATATAACTTTCTACCACAACAATCTTAGCTGTTTCAATTAATTCCTTATTACCTTCTGCATCGGTAGGTAAGAAATATGGGCCGCGTCGATCATTAGTAATAAAATACGCTTCAGTAGTAGGATTTCTTTTCACAAAATAATTAAATAAATATTTTGAATTTCCTCTGTAACCATAATCGAACCCTAGGAATACAACATGATTTTTGAGTTGTGACGGGTCTTTTTCATAAACATAACTTAAATTACGATGTTTCTTTAAAGCATGATTATTCATTTTGTTATAAATCCATTTAGGCAATTTAAATTTAGTTGTTACTAACCAACTTTCTGCGAATCGCATTTCCTCTTCTTTGTGAGGATATTTGAATTTTGAATATGGAACAGCATGGCCGTGTATGTATGCTAGTTTATTTAAATCGAAATGATTTACTTTTTTAATATCGTGAATATCGAGCGATTTCCAAAATGCTTTACTCGTTGGCAACTCACTTACGAAATCAAATAATACATGGTTATCAATATCGATTTCGTCTTTTAGCACTGTTATGACTGCTAAATCCATAATAGAGTGGATATCGTATTTTGATAAATGTAAGAGTGCCTTGTCAATATTGTAAATTAAGTTTGGATAATGATTAATATTTTTCATCCAAGATAAGAAAGTTAATTTGTCATCGCCGAAATAGCGACAATCATTTAGATATGTTGCATTAATAGTATAGTCTACGGCGATAGAATGACTTGTTAATTCAATTGCCTCAAGCATGTCTTGATTAATTTTAATCTCATTAGAATATGGAATGAAATGTGAGAATCCAGCTGATTTGGCCTTATTAAGTTGTAATTCGAGATGTGACATATTAGAAATATTTATTTGTTTAATCATCATACATTATCCTTTTGCTCGTAAATTTCTTATGTACATTTTACCACGCGCATTTAAAAAAATCACAATAACGAAGTTTTGACTCTAAATTTGGTTTTAAAATATATGATAAAAGTATATGATTATTTATGAAAAAATAATTTTGTTAAAAAAATCACAAATTTTTAACTAAAAGTACTATATACTGTTGTCATTTAAGTGAAAAGGTGTTATATTTTTCTTGTGAAAATGTTCACAAGAAGAGAAATTGTGAAATCTAGCATGATTAACTTGTCGACAATTGTTAATTTTTTTGCCAGTTATCTAAAACTACAAAGGGATAACTAAACTAGCTAGAATATTTATTAATAAAAACTAAAGAAAGAAGAGTCAAAATTATGTTAGTTCAAACATTTAACCCTTTTGATAATTTAGTGTTATCCAGTTTGATAGCAGCAGTACCAATTATCTTGTTTTTACTATGTTTAACCGTTTTTAAAATGAAAGGTATTTATGCTGCCATCACAACATTAGTTGTTACACTAATTATTGCAGTTCCATTCTTTAAATTACCAGTTGGTATAGCTTCTGGTGCAGTTGTTGAAGGATTCTATCAAGGTATTATTCCAATTGGTTATATCGTAATGATGGCTGTATTACTTTATAAAATCACTCAAGAATCTGGTCAATTCAGTACTATTCAAGACAGTATTACTAGTATTTCTCAAGACCAACGTATTCAATTATTATTAATTGGGTTCGCGTTCAATGCGTTCTTAGAAGGTGCAGCCGGCTTTGGTGTACCAATCGCTATTTGTGCATTATTATTAGCTCAATTAGGCTTTAGACCTTTACAAGCCGCAATGTTATGTTTAGTAGCTAACGCAGCTTCTGGTGCATTTGGTGCTATCGGTATTCCAGTAGGAGTAGTAGATACACTTCACTTACCAGGCGATGTTCATGCTATGGGAGTATCACAAACTTCTACATTAACTTTAGCAATCATTAACTTCTTAATTCCATTCTTATTAATCTTTATTATTGATGGATTTAAAGGTATTAAAGAAACATTACCTGCTATTTTAGTTGTATCAGTGACATATACAGTATTACAAGGTTTACTTACAGTATTTAGCGGTCCAGAATTAGCTGACATTATCCCACCTTTAGCTACAATGGGTGCATTAGCTTTATTCTCAAGAAAATTCCAACCGAAAAATATTTTCAGGGTCCAAAAAGATGTCAAACCTGAACCGGTCAAACATCATAGTGCTAAAGAAATTATTTATGCATGGAGCCCATTCGTTATCTTAACTGTTATCGTTATGATTTGGAGTGCTACATTCTTTAAAAACTTATTCTTACCAAATGGCAAACTTGCTTCATTAGTATTTAGCTTTAACTTGCCAGGTACATTCAGTGAAGTAGCACATAAACCAATTACTTTAAGTCTTAACTTTATTGGACAAACAGGTACAGCAATTCTATTAACTATTATCATTACAGTATTAATGGCTAAAAAAGTTAGCTTTGGAGATGCTGGTCGTTTATTCGGAGTTACTTTTAAAGAATTATGGTTACCAGTCTTAACAATTTGCTTCATCCTTGCTATTTCAAAAGTAACAACATACGGTGGCTTAAGTGCTGCTATGGGACAAGGTATTGCAAAAGCTGGTAATGTCTTCCCAATCTTATCACCAATTTTAGGTTGGATTGGCGTATTTATGACAGGATCAGTTGTTAACAACAACTCACTATTCGCACCAATTCAAGCATCAGTTGCTCAACAAATTGGTACAAGCGGTTCATTACTTGTAGCTTCTAACACAGTTGGTGGGGTAGCAGCGAAATTGATTTCACCACAATCAATCGCAATCGCTACTGCAGCAGTTAAAGAAGTAGGTAAAGAATCAGAATTACTTAAAATGACATTACGTTATAGTATTGGATTATTAGTCTTCATTTGTATCTGGACATTTATCCTTTCACTAATATTATAAGAAAAGCTCCGTCAATCAATATGGAGGCTATATAAAAAGTGTAGAGGTGATTCATCATTGAATCACCTCTACGTTTTTATTTTGAGATATCTATTTAATTTCTATTAACTGCCTTAATGAATTTAGTATAAATAGCGTCTGAAGAATAGTGGCCCACAGTCTCATAGCCTTGTTGAATCATCTCTTGCATATCATCAATATGATTAATAGCAATATCAATATATTTGGCAAGAGAGCCCGAATCGCCATAGTTAGCTAAGTAGCCATTTTCACCATGCGATAAGATACTGGCTGGACCAAGGGTATCTTTAAAACTAATCACTACATTATCCTGAGCTAATGCTTCTAAAACTACCATGCCGAAACCCTCATTTCTCGAAGGTACTACAGTCACTTTACTTCGAGCTAATTTCTCATTCAATTGAGGCGTTGCAGGATGAATGGTAACTAAGTCATTAACGTCACTACGTTTAATTAATTGTTCAAGATTCTGACGTTCCTGGCCATCACCATAGATATGTACTTTAAAATGAGATTGACGTAAATTATCCTGAATACGTCGAACAGCCTCGATTAAAATATCAAATCCCTTTTCATGTTCAAGTCTACCAGCACTAATAATGGTATTCTCTTTAGCTAAATCAAGCTTTTCAACATTAATTACATTAGGCACAGTATAGACTGATGTATGAATGAATTGTTCATAGTGTTGTTGATCAGCTGAGGTCAAAGTCGTTACGACATCTAAATCGTTATATGCTTTTAAGATTTCTTCTTGATAAGCTTTAGGATGTGCGTCTAAATTCATATGTTCCATGCCTATAGTGAGCACATGCGCAGGACGATATTTTGAGATTAAAATGTTAAAACTGGCTCTTGTTCCAACTAACACATCTGTATCAACGTGTTGAATCGCTTTTATCATTTTACGCTCTACATATTTTGAAAATTGATTCAACCCTGGTTCATATTGCGACAATTGTTTAGGTTTTAAGAATGGTGTGTACGTGTTCAAACGGTTCATCATAATAGAGATTATATTTTGAGGTTTCACACGATAGTCAATCAAACTTTTAATGTGAATGGCATCATTAACCTCGAAATAGGGTTTATCTTGCGCTTGAAAAACTGAGATAATGTTCACTGTATGTCCTTTATTGGAAAGGGTATTAGCAAGTTCTGTTACTGCCTTAACGGTACCGCCCATTGCATAGATATTATGCATTAAAAAAGTAAATGATTTCATAGTTACACTCCAAATTCGTCATAATATAAAATTATAGCATGTAACCCACCGTGACTAATAGAAATGAGCGAGTATCTATAAGTAATGAACAGATATTGTGACATTAAAATGTACTACGTCTTTAAATTATGCAAGAATTCGTATAAACACTTTTTTCGTAAAGAAATTATGTATATAATTAAGTTAGTTATAAAAAATCGGTTACGTCCTATAAAAGCCATATTAAAAATTTTTACTAGTTAAAGAAAGCGTTTTATTTTACTATGCCAAAAGTTTATATTGATTGACTAAAGATGTGATTATAAAAAAGGGGGACTGTATTGTTATGACTACACAACATAGCAAAACAGATGTCATCTTAATTGGTGGCGGAATTATGAGCGCAACATTAGGCACACTACTTAAAGAATTATCTCCAGACAAAGAAATTAAAATTTTTGAAAAATTAGAACAATCTGGGGAAGAAAGTTCAAATGTATGGAATAATGCGGGAACAGGACACTCTGCATTATGTGAATTGAACTACACTAAAGAAGGTAAAGATGGCAGCGTTGATATTGAAAAAGCAATCAAAATTAATGAACAATTCCAAGTATCAAAACAATTTTGGGCGCATTTAGTACGAACTGGTCAATTAGAAAATCCAGGTAATTTTATTCAATCTGTTCCACACATGAGTTTTGTTAAAGGTATTTTTAATGTTAAATTCCTTAAAAACCGCGTACAAGCATTAAAAGAAAATGTTCTATTCGAACATATGGATATTACTGAAGATCGAGATAAAATCGCCGAGTGGGTGCCATTAATGGTGGAAGGTAGAACATCCAATGTGCCTATAGCCTTATCTCGTGACGAAACAGGAACAGACGTCAACTTTGGCGCACTTACAAAAAAATTAATCTCTAACTTAAAAGAACGTAATGTAGAAGTATCTTATAAACACGAAGTCGAAGATATTAAAAGATTAGATAATGGTAATTGGCGTGTTACTGTGAAAGATTTAAAAACTGGTGACAAACACGTATATGATTCAGAATTTGTCTTCATTGGCGCAGGGGGCGCAAGCTTACCACTTCTCCAAAAAACAGGCATTAAGCAATCTAAACATGTAGGTGGATTCCCGGTTAGCGGTTTATTCTTGCGTTGTACAAATCCAGAAGTCATAGAAAAACACCATGCCAAAGTATATGGTAAAGCCAACGTAGGTGCACCACCTATGTCAGTGCCACATCTTGATACACGTTTTGTGAATGGAGAGCGTTCATTATTATTTGGACCGTTCGCTGGATTTTCACCTAAATTCTTAAAAACAGGTTCAAATTTAGATTTAATTCGTTCTGTTAAACCTAATAATTTATTAACAATGTTATCAGCAGGCGCGAAAGAAATGAAATTAACTAAATATTTAGTATCACAATTAATGTTATCTCATGAAGATCGTATGAATGACTTGCGCGTCTTTGTCCCTAATGCGAAAGACGATGAATGGGAAGTAGTGGTTGCCGGCCAACGTGTACAAGTCATTAAAGACACTGAAGATTCTAAAGGTAACTTACAATTTGGTACAGAAGTTATCACATCAGATGACGGTTCTCTTGCTGCGTTATTAGGTGCATCACCAGGAGCATCAACAGCGGTAGATATTATGTTAGACTTACTACAACGTTGTTATGACTCTGAGTTTAAAAATTGGATTCCAAAAATTAAAGAAATGGTACCATCATTTGGTCTGAAATTAACAGAACATGAAGACGTGTACCGTGCAGTTAATAAAGAAATTCAAAAATATTTAAATGTAAAATAAAATGAAGCGGATGAAGATAGGACATTTGGATGACTCATGTCCTATCTTTATCCGCTTTTTAATGTCTTTTATTCGCAAGTTGTTGATTAATTTCTGCTACATATTTCTTATTTCTGTAATAGTTAAAGAGCCAAATAAACAAATAAATAATAATAAATTCCACAGTGAAAGATAATATATTAGCTAAATTCGGTGAAAACCAGCCAGCTAAAATTCCTATAGTTAATAGGCCTATATAGCTACATAAAAAATGTAGTAGGGTTGCACGGGTAATACTCCAATCAGTTTGGGTGAAAATTAAATTAGTAAAATAAAATAATATACCAATTGATATCCATAAAAGTATGGCGACAATCATAACTGTGGGTTCGCTTAAATGATGATAATAAAATTGGCCCATTGCTGAATTAGGGGACAGTGGATAATATTGATTACTTGCGAATAAATAACTAAATAGGATAGATAAGGCTAATCCTATTAATAAAGGAATACTTGTAAACTTATAAAATTTCATCATAATGATAATCTCTCCTTTATAGATTTTAAGTATCGTCTAGAGGAGTAGGTATAATCTTCATTCTTCAAATACATTCTAATAAGTCCATTAGGTTCAAGAAGTAATTTCTCAATCATCTCAATATTAACGATTTCAGATTTTGAAATTCTAATAAATGATGTAGGTAATTTCATCTCTAATTCATATAAACGATCTTTTAGTTTAAACTGTTGGCCATCTTTAAGTGCAATGACCTGATTTTTATGGGTGCGAAAGCTGGTTATTGTTTTAACCTCTAATACATAGATTTCATTATCTAATTTACCGTAAATCTGCGTGAGTTTATCTAAGTTTTCAATATGTGAAATAATCTGTTGAATTTCCTCATCAAATTTAGGTGCATGAATTGCTAAGTATTGTTCTTTTTCCTCTGGAGCTATAAACAATCTAAGTTTCATTGGGTTACCTCCTCCTCAATACTATTAAACCATTAATATCATTGTTTTTTCGTGAAAATGAGTAACCGGTAGTAATTTTGAAGTAAGCGGGGGAATAAAGAAGATAAAATAAAAGTGGAACAGTGAAATCATTTTAATACAACAAGCTTTCTGTTCCACTTTTAATATTAAAATAGTTTAATCAAATGATTGTTCGTCATTTAATTCAATCACAAATGTTGTACCATCTTCCTCTGTACTTGTTACCGAAATGGTACCGTCATGTAATGAAATAATTGATTGGGTAATAGCTAATCCTAAACCATTACTATTATCTTGTGCGTTTAGCTTATAAAATCGTTCGAATAGGTGTGCTTGTGCTTCACTTGGAATCATATGACCTTCATTGTTTACAGTAAATTGAATGGTATCCTTTGCAACTGAAAGTGTGACTTCGATTGCACTTCCTACTGTAGAATATTTAATTGCATTCTGAATTAAATTTGAAAATGCTTGATGTAATAAACGCGTATTTCCTCGGAAATAAACTTCTTCTAAATTAGACAATAGCATTAAATCTTTATCATCAATCGCAAATTGTTCATGTCGAATGATATCTGTAATCATTGAAGTTAAATGAATAGAGTCGTTAAATTGAATATGGTTAGCGTTATCAAGTTCTGATAAAAGTAATAATTCTTTCGTCAAATTACTAAGACGTGTAACTTCGTCGTGAATTTCATTGATATAATTTTCACGCTTGTCATAAGATGATGTTTGTTGTAAGTCAGTTAGTAACCTTTGAATATGAGTTAAAGGTGTTTTAATTTCATGTGAAACATTTTGAACGAAGTGTTGTCGCATATCATCCAACTGTTTTAGTGATTGCCGCATCGTATCAAAACGAAATTGTAGCGTGCCAATTTCGTCTTGGCATGTTTGCTTAATTGGCGTGTCAAAGTTTCCGTGCATTAAGCGTTCAGTAGCATTTTTCAGTATTTTGACTGGTTTAATAATTGAATAGGTTGAAGCAATAACTAAAGAAATTGAAATAATGAGTAAGCAAACTAATATAACAACTAAAAAGGTACGGAACTCGCTAAATGTCTCACCAATATCCGGACGCATAAAGACGGCAATAGGCTTGTTGTTATGTTCAAATTTTAAGCCAACGGTATTGTCGGTTTCATTATCGAAAAAGCCTGTTACGAATAATTCGAAAGGTTTGTCTTTTATTCCGTGGTATTCTTTACCTTTCAATACTTGGTTAATAGCTGATTTTGAAATATTATTTTTTCGAAAAGGTTCACCGTAAAACATCGTATCGTGATGCTCATCAACTATCATGATTTGATAATTCATATGGCCTAAATGATTGAAATATGCATGAAAGTCATTTGAAGTTAGTGAGTCGTTATAAGCACGCGCATCTTTAAGTGTACGCATGATTTTAGCATCATTTTGTTCTTTTAAATTAAAGTGATAATAAACGTTTGCAAATAAGAAACTGATCAATGCGCTAAATAAAATAATAGTAATCGTATAAATTGCGATACGTGTATATAATGATTTAAACATGATGATCTACCTTATATCCTTGGCCACGTACGGTTTGTATTTCAATATTAGCTTGTAGTTTAGACAATCTTTGACGTAATCGTTTAATATGTACATCAACAGTCCGCTCATCTCCTTCATAATCAAATCCCCAAATCTTTTCAATCAACGTATTTCTCGTGAAAATTTGTTTTGGATTACTGCTTAATAAATAGAGCAATTGAAATTCTTTAGTAGGTAAATTCATCTTTTTTGATGCGACACTGACTTCCATAAATTCTTCATTGAGTGTGATATTTCCTATATTAATTTCACTTTGGGCATTAATTTTATAGCGACGAAGTACGGCACGAATACGGAAGAGCAATTCTTTCACTTCAAATGGTTTGGTTACATAATCGTCCGTACCACTTATAAACGCCCGTTCTTTATCTGTTAAAGCATCTCTAGCAGTTAACATAATCACTGGTAATTCATAACTTTCTTTTAATACTTGGCATAAAGCAAAGCCATCCATACCACCCATCATGATATCTACGACAGCTATATCAACTTGATTATGACTTAAATAGTCAAGGGCAGCTTCCCCACTGGACTGTGTAATAGTACGAATACGATCAGCTTCGAGATGATGTGAAACGTAATGTAATAGTTTAGGGTCATCATCTACAATTAAACACTTTACCATGCTGCGCTTACTCCTTTTTTTAAAATTATTATACGTAACCTATTTAAAAACACAAATATTTCTAAAGTTCATATTCAGTTCATATTCTACTACTAAACTACAAATTGAAATAGTAATGGGGAGGAATTAAAAAATGAACTTAGCATGGAAGGAAATGAAATTCTACAAATTCCGCTATATTTTAATCATGTTAATTATCTTTTTACTAGGTATCATGGTGCTATTTATTAGTGGTTTAGCACAAGGATTAGCTAGAGAAAATGTATCTTTCTTGAATAACATGCCTGCACAAAAATATGTTATGCAAGATATAAAAGAGCCTAAGTTGGAAAGTTCACAACTTAGCGATAAACAACAATCTCAAATTGAAGATGATGTTAAACAACAACCGACTAAAATTGGTGCACAAACTTTAAAGATTAAAAATCAAGAGGAAGATATTACAACGTTAAGTACACCAAAAAAATTATACCCTTCATTGAAAAGTGGTTCATATCCAACTAAAGATAACCAAATTGCAATTAATGATAAATTGACAAGTGAAGGTGTTAAAGAGGGAGATTATGTATCGTTCAAAGAGCATAATGAACGTTATCAAGTAAGTGGCATTATTGAAGATACAATGTATTCGCATAGTTCAATGGTCTTAATGTCACCTAAAGGCTTTGACAACATGAATAAGCAAGCTTCAACATTTTATCCTGTAAATCAACTTAGCGATAAAGATGAACAACATTTAAATTCAATAGATGGTGTGAAAGTAGTTAATGAAGAGACACTAACGAGTAATATCCCAAGTTACCAAGCTGAACAAATGCCACTTAATCTAATGATTATTAGTTTATTCGTTATAACAGCGATTGTCCTTAGTGCTTTCTTCTACGTTATGACTATTCAAAAAATACCACAAATCGGCATATTAAAAGCAATTGGAATTAAAACAAAACACTTGTTACTATCACTTATACTTCAAATTATTTTTACTACTATGATTGGCGTGATTATCGCACTCGCTATCATTTTACTCTTAGATTTAGTAATGCCAGTATCAATGCCATTCTATTTAAGTAATAGCAATGTCATGTTAATGGTAGTGATGTTCCTAATCGTAGGCTTTATTGGCGTATTATTATCATTCATTAAAGTGGTAAAAGTTGATCCAATTGAAGCTATTGGAGGAGGAGAATAATGACATTACAACTTAAACATATTACGAAAAGTTTTGGTAAAGGTGAAGCTAAGACTTCAGTATTGAAAGACGTTAATTTAGAAGTTGAACGTGGAGAGTTTGTTATTTTAAATGGTGCTTCTGGTTCGGGTAAATCTACGCTATTAAATATCTTAGGTGGCTTGTTAACCCCTACAGAAGGTGATGTTTTATATGATCAACAGCCTTTATTTTCAAAAGAAAAAAATAATACACTACTTCGATTAAATGACATTGGTTTTATCTTCCAATCTTCTCATCTAGTGCCATATTTACCGGTAAAAGAACAACTTAGTAGTGTAGCGAAAGAAGCGGGACAAAAGTCTAAAGTAGCACTTAAACACGCAGAGGAGTTACTTACAGATATAGGTTTACAACATCGCTTTGATGCATATCCGCATATGTTATCTGGCGGGGAAAAGCAACGTGTCGCAATTATGCGTGCATTTATGAATAATCCTAAAATTATCTTAGCAGATGAACCGACTGCAAGTTTAGATACAGAACGTGCTGCAAGTGTAGTAGAAATGATTAAACAACGTATTAAAGATAACAATATGGTAGGCATAATGATAACGCATGATAAACGGTTATTTGAATATGCAGACCGTATTATTAAACTGGAAGACGGCATAATAACCAATTAAATAAAAAATAACGGCGGGGTCTATCGATGTAAGTAGACCTCGTCGTTATTTTTTATTGTTGAGTTAACCGCTTTATAAGTTAATTAGAATAATATATAAATTGCAGAAAAGAATAGAACTGCAAAATAAATGGTGAGTAATAGTTTATATTGATACATTAGCGCTAAGAAATCACGAATTAATGCGATATCAAAGAAATGATAGGGCGTATGGCTTCCTATTCCATCAGTTCTCAATTTAACTTGTTGTGCAAATCGCAAGGCTCTTAAAATATGAAATTGACTCGTAATGCATAACATCTTGGTAGATTTATCAAACTGAGATGTTATGACTTTTTTTGAAAATGAGAAATTTTCATAGGTGCTTGTCGATTGTGATTCCATAATAATTGAAGATTCAGGAACACCATGAGCAATGAGATAGCGCTGCATCGCTAAAGCTTCAGAGATAGGTTCATCAAGTCCTTGACCTCCACTTACCAAAATCTTGCATGTTGAATCTTGCTTGTTAAAAACGGCAAGTGCTTGATTAAGTCTATCGGCTAACATAGGGGTTACTTGCTCAGTAAAAATGCCAGCGCCTAATACCATGAGTAGATCGTATTTTCTTTTACTAGTAGTACGTCCGAATGCAGATGACCAAACTATATAAATGAGAAAACTATAACAAGCACTAAATGCGATTAAAGCTAACCATAAAAAAATACCATTCACAATTGGAAGCGGGGCGGTACTAATATAGAGACAAATGATAAGAAATAAAATGACACGCAGTATATGTTTAATTATGTTTCTTAGGAAGTGAAGCCCCTTTTCAAAGGTAAAGAGATGATAATGTTTAACTATCAAACCAATAAATGACACGGTAGTAATAATAATTAAATTGATGGGTAAGGTTCTTGTTAATAAATCGGAAACAGTAATGATAAAACACAGTATAATCGTAATAATAAATGGTGGCAGTGAGAGTAACCAAGATATGTTAAATAAAACGGCAACTAAGGTGAGTATTACAATTATGGATAGTGTCGTTATGAGCATAGTCAAAACCTCTTGTTTATTGATATCTTTAAATGTAATGGAAAGCGTCACATTTTAGCAACTATTAACTCTATATAATGGTTTTCAATAGGAAGGTTTATTGTTATTATTTAACAGAATATAAGAAAGATATTTATAGTGAAAAGAGCCAAGGAGTTGCGTAATGAGTAGAATTTCAAAAAATCACATTGAATTTATGAAACGTTTTATCGATGATACAAATACTTTAACTGCCAAATTACTTAAAGATCAACAGAGTAAATATGGTATCTCGATGGAACAGTCGAATGTCTTGCGTCTGTTAAGTAATCATCATACGCTATCGATAACTGAAATTACCGAGAAGCAAGGTGTGAATAAAGCTGCAGTGAGCCGTCGAATTAAAAAGTTGATTGACGGAGGTTTTGTCGAATTATACAAGTCTGGTAATGACATCGATCAACGTTTGAAATATGTGACCTTAACAGCTAAATGACGCAAGTATACAGAAGAAAATAAAGAAATAGTTAGTTCCATTGTAAGTGATATAGTCGGGGATTTATCGACTAAAGATATTGAGCAAGCTTTAAGTATTCTTTACATCATTGATGAGAGAGTGAAGAAATTTAATGCGAATATTTAAAAACTAATATATAAGACCATTGAGATATATAAAACCATTTTCCAAAAATAGAGTATAATTAAAATCAGAACTGAACATAAAATAAATTAAATTAATAGAACTATAAGGAATGAATATTATATAATAGAATACATATTAAAAATTGGAATCTATTAGTTCGAGAATAGATAATTTAAACATCAGGCAGGGGAAGTTGGTGACTCAATGAAGATATGTCCAAATTGCGGAGAAAAAACTGACGACGATAAGGCAAGTAAATGTCCAAGTTGCGGGAAAAGCTTTAAAGCTAAAAATGTTCAAACGAAACAACATACTCCCCCTCAATCAGATCAATCTAATATAAAAATCAGAAAGTTTATTCCTTGGGCTATTGTTGGTTTTATCATTATTTTATTGATTATAGTCTTTATTTTAGTTAGAAATTACAATTCTCCAGAAGCGCAAACAAAGATTCTCGTCAATGCGATAGATAATAATGATTCACAAAAAGTAGCGACACTCATGAGTACTAAAGCGACACATATTGATTCGGAAGAGGCAAGTGTGTACATAAATTATATTAAGAGTGAAGTGGGAATGAAGAAGTTTGTTCGTGACATTCGACAAACGGTTGGAAAGCTTAATAAAAGCGAAGCTAAAGAAGCTTCATATTTAAAAACGCGGGCAGGTAACAATTACTTAATAGTAAGTAAGAATGGTACTCGATTATTCATTTTCGATAATATGAGTTATACGGCGCCGACTAAAGAAGCGATTGTAAAACCTAAATTAGATACTAAATATGAATTTAGAGATGGCGGTAAAGATAAAACCGTTGTTGCAGAAGGAAATAAAACAACGTCTCTTGGTAAATTCATCCCGGGTATTTATTCTATTGATGCTAAAAAGGAAACAGAATATGGTCAGTTTACCGGCCAATTGAAATTTGATTTTAGATATGGTAAAAGTGATACAGTAGAAGTCAATGAGAACTTCAATGAAGCATTGTTGACAGTGAAGTTAAAAGGTAAGAGTGATTTAGATGAAGACTCACTCAAAGTTAAAATAAATGATAAAGAAATGGATTATTCAACTTCAAGAGAGTATGGTCCATATCCTCAAAATAAAGATATTACGGTTTCTGCTACTGGAAAAGTAAAAGGAAAAACATTTAAGTCTGAAAGTAAAACTATGAAAGCAAGAGACTTGGGTAATATTAATAGTGCTACTTTAGAATTTGATGACGAAGCAATTAGTGATTATATTATTGAGAAAGAAAAAGAAGAGAATAGTTTAAAAACTAAGTTGAGCAACTTTTTTAGCAACTATGCGTTATCATTAAATTCTGCTATTACTCAAGGCAACTTCAGTTTAGTAAATACATTCTTAAAAGAAGATTCAAAGATTTATAAAGGACTCAAAAATGAATTGAATGATTCTAAGGGTTTATCTAATCCTCAAATCTTAAATGCTTCTCAAAAAGGAGATAAAATTAAAGCTGAAGTACAAGAAACGAATGAATATGGTCAACTAGAAAACACTAACTATGAATTGACGGAAGATAGCGATAGCGGCGAACTCCAATTAGTTAATTCAAATTAGGAGTGGGAGAAATGACTCTAATATGAGTCATCTCCCACTCTTTTATATAGATAAAAGGGTGAAATTTAAATGAATACTGAGCAGAAAAATAATAAAAACTCGTTACTATTTGTTGTTATCTTAGGTGCATTAACCGCAATCGGCGCGTTGTCTATAGATATGTTTTTACCAGGTCTACCTGAAATTAAAAATGATTTCAGCACAACGACGGCAAATGCACAATTAACTTTATCACTATTTATGATTGGTCTTGGTTTAGGAAATTTATTTGTAGGTCCTATTTCAGATAGTGTAGGGCGTAAGAAACCACTGATTATTGCGTTAGTTATTTTTACATTAGCCAGTTTAGGCATTGTTTTCGTACATAATATTTGGTTGATGGTCTTTTTAAGATTTGTGCAAGGATTTACGGGTGGCGCGGCAGCTGTTATTTCAAGAGCGGTTGCTAGTGACATGTATCGCGGGAATGAATTAACTAAGTTTTTAGCATTACTCATGCTCGTCAATGGGGTGGCTCCTGTTATCGCTCCTGCATTAGGTGGTCTCATATTGAGTGTCAGCGTATGGCGAATGGTCTTTATCATCTTGACTATTTTTGGTGTATTAATGGTAGTTGGTTCATTATTTAAAGTACCTGAATCACTTGCAGTCGAACAGCGTGACACTAGTGGTATAGGAGTCATTTTCAAAAACTTTAAAAGTTTATTAACGACACCACGCTTTGTCTTACCAATGTTAATTCAAGGCGTCACTTTTATAATGCTATTTAGTTATATTTCTGCTTCGCCATTCTTAGTTCAGAAAATTTACGGCGTATCTCCACTCCACTTTAGTTGGATGTTTGCTGGAATTGGCATTACGCTCATTATTTCAAGTCAACTGACTGGAAAACTAGTAGATTATTTTCATCCACAATTATTACTACGTGCTTTAACAATAATACAAGTCGTAGGTGTGATTGTAGTTGCGTTAACTCTACTAAATCACTGGCATTTTGCCTTCCTAGTCATTGGTTTTATTATTTTAGTGGCTCCAGTGACGGGCGTAGCTACATTGGGATTTTCGATTGCTATGGAGGAACGTACGACTGGAAGTGGTAGTGCTTCAAGTTTATTAGGATTATTACAATCTCTTCTCGGAGGTGTGGTGACTCCTCTCGTTAATTTAAAAGGGGAGTATGATAGTTCGCCTTATATCATTATTATTAGTATCACGGCTATCTTATTAATCATCTTACAAATTTTAAATATTAGAGTATTTAAAACAAAGGGAGCGGGACAGAAATCTAGGGAGTATGACAGAAATCTAATGTAATTTCTAAGATTTCGTAGTCCCGCCCCGGCAAGGTTGGCTAGAAATGAAGAAAGTGAGGCTCGAACGCATCTTCATTTCAGACAACTACTGCCAAAACAAGAGGCTGGGCCATTGTTATATTAATGGCCCAGCCTCGCTCTTTACTCTAATCTCTTCTATTATCTTTGTACTTTGATAGTGTTCGCTAATAATATATTTGCCACTTCTTCAGGACTTTCTTTACAACCGTCTCTTAACCAAGTTAAAATAACGCCGACTTGGCCGCTCATTGTATAGGTGATGAAAAAAGATTTGTTTTTAATTGTAGTTTTATTCTCACCTAAAACCTTAACATAATAATTTTTAGTGATATTTAAATATTCATGTACAAGGTCTTTATTAGGGTGAGTGATAAAGATAGCGTGATAAAAGGCTTGTTTTCGATAAATATATTTTAATATAATTCTAAAGAATTGATAAACTTTGTCTGGATCTTTCTTAATACTTTCAAAATTCATTGAAAAAGTGTTAAGTAAGTTCTCATATTTCGTTAAATGATAATTTTGTAGTTTAGCTAATAAATCATATTTATCTTGGTAGTTGTCATAAAAGGTTGAGCGATTTACATTACTATTTGCACAAATCATTTTGATAGAAATACTTTCAAATGGATATTCTTCTAATAAATCAATTAAGCTTTTAATGATTCTGTATTTTGCTTTTTGTTTCATAACGTCACCTATTTTATTCGTATCTTCAATTAGCCAACAATTTTATAATAATTGTTGGTATTTTTTTTAATCGCATACGTCTATAATATTAAAAGTGATTTTGAAAAGCAAATAGGAGGAAATGTTCAATGAAGAAAATGGTGTTAATTAATATCATCACAATTATCGTTTTACTTGTTGTTGGTATTGTAGGCTTTATGTTATATCATAATGCGACAAGCTA
The DNA here is from genome assembly GCF_022690565.1 of Staphylococcus sp. acrmy. Taxonomy (NCBI): domain Bacteria; kingdom Bacillati; phylum Bacillota; class Bacilli; order Caryophanales; family Staphylococcaceae; genus Staphylococcus; species Staphylococcus sp. acrmy. The sequence goes on from NZ_JALCVE010000004.1 coordinate 95,514, forward strand.
TATAACAACTGATAACGCAAAAGTTGATGGTAATCAAATTAAAATTTCAAGTCCTGCATCTGGTCAAATTAAATCTTTTGACGCTAAACAAGGCGACAAAATGAAAAAAGGCGATAAAGTTGCTGAGGTAAGTGGTCAAAGCCAAAGCGGTGAATCACAAGATATGGAAATCAAAATGCCTCAAAACGGTACAATCGTAAAAACTGACGGCATGGAAGGTTCAGTTGCTCAAGCTGGCTCACCAATTGCTTATGCTTACAATTTAGATGATTTATATATTACAGCAAATATTGACGAAAAAGATGTTAGCAGTGTAGAAAAAGGCGACAAAGTTGATGTATCAATCGACGGTCAAGATTCTGATGTTGACGGTAAAGTTGAAGAAGTAGGCCAAGCTACTGCAGCAAGCTTCTCATTAATGCCTTCATCAAACACTGACGGTAACTATACAAAAGTATCTCAAGTAGTACCTGTTAAAATTTCTTTAGATTCTACACCATCTAAAAACGTTGTTCCTGGAATGAACGCTGAAGTTAAAATTCATAAAGATTAAGGAGGTCATAGTATGACAACGACCTTCATTATTGGATATATAGTTGTAGCGGTCATTTTAGTTGGTTTAATTAACCTTCTTGTATTGAAATCTCGCAAGAAGTCGTCTAAGAACCAAACTAAGGGACAACATGTAAATGAAGAATCTAAAAGTCAAAGTAATCCATCTAAATTTAAAATAAGTGACTTAGAACGAGACAATGCCTCGAATGAAAGAACTTCTTCTCATCGTGACGAAGAAGCATCTCGTCACTTAGATGATGAAGATAATGCACATCGCTTTGATAATGATAAAAGAAAAGATCGTTTTGAAAGTGAACAAGATCAACAAGACAGTTCAATAGAAAATATGCATCCTGAACAAAAACAAGCATCACAACCTTTATACCATACTGATGATGCGAGTGAAGAAAATAAGGATGACAGAGATGTTAATAACCAACATCTTCCTAAAGATTCAATTTATGAACCGATTAATCCTGATTCTCAAGAAGGACGCGTAAATGAACGCATCAAAAAACAAGAATCAGATTTCGTGTTCGGTAAAAATATTACAAGAGGTAAAATTTTAACGGCAATGTTGTTTGGTATGTTTATTGCCATCTTAAACCAAACATTACTTAACGTAGCATTACCAAAAATTAATACCGAGTTTAATATTTCTGCATCAACTGGACAATGGTTGATGACAGGCTTCATGTTAGTAAATGGTATCTTGATTCCAATTAGTGCCTTCTTATTCAATAAATATTCTTATCGTAGATTATTTATTATAGCGTTGGTATTATTCACAATCGGTTCACTTGTATGTGCGCTTTCAACTAACTTCCCTATGATGATGGGTGGACGTGTACTACAAGCCATTGGTGCCGGTGTGTTAATGCCATTAGGTTCTAATGTAATCGTTACTATTTTCCCACCTGAAAAACGTGGGGTAGCTATGGGTACAATGGGTATTGCCATGATCCTAGCACCAGCGATTGGCCCTACACTTTCAGGTTACATTGTTCAAAACTACCATTGGAACGTAATGTTCTACGGTATGTTTGTATTAGGTGTAGCAGCAATTATCTTTGGTAATTTCTGGTTCAGACTTTACCAAAAAACTACAAATCCTAAAGCCGATTATCAAGGTATTGTTTACAGTACAATCGGTTTCGGTGCTTTATTATACGGCTTCAGTGAAGCTGGTAATAAAGGTTGGGGCTCAGTTGAAATCGTTACAATGTTTATTATTGGGGTAGTATTCATTGCAGCATTCGTTATTCGTGAATTGACGATGAGAGCGCCAATGTTAAATCTTGAAGTATTAAAATCTTCAACATTTACACTTACAACAATTATTAACATGGTTGTAATGATGAGTTTATTTGGTGGTATGATTTTACTACCAATCTACTTACAAAACCTACGAGGTTTCTCTGCTCTTGATTCAGGTTTACTATTACTACCTGGTTCATTAATTATGGGTGTTCTAGGCCCAATTACTGGTAAATTACTAGACACAATTGGTTTGAAGCCATTAGCTTTATTTGGTATTGCGGTAATGGCATACGGAACTTGGGAACTTACGAAATTAAATATGGATACACCTTATTTCCATATTATGGCTATTTACGTAGTTCGTTCATTCGGTATGGCCTTCGTAATGATGCCTTTAATGACAGCAGCAATCAACGCTTTACCACCACGTTTAATTTCTCATGGTAATGCATTCTTAAATACTATGAGACAATTAGCTGGATCAATTGGTACAGCAATCCTTGTTACTGTTATGACTACACAAACTACTAATCATGTTGCAGCATTTGCAAATGACTTAGATAAAACAAATCCTGTTATTCAAGATAGTGTACGTCAAATGGCAGCAGAATATGGCAGTCAATCTGGAGCATTACAAGTTATCATGAAATATGTTAATCAATTAGCAACTATTCAAGGTATCAATGATGCATTCTGGATCGCAACTGGCTTAGCAGTATTAGCGTTAATTTTAAGTTTATTCTTAAAAGGTAAAAAAGGCGCTGATGCTGAGCATGATAAAATGATGCATGCAGAAGGAAGTAAATTTAAATAAAATTGTGTTGTGGGGACATGATTTTTAAAGTATCGGTACACCTGTTGGAGGGTTATCGATACTTTTTTTATTAAAAAAGGAACTTATCAACGAAATCTTAGAATTACCATAGATTTCGTGGACAAGTTCCCATTTCAATATATTTAACGTAAACGTGGATATCGGTTTCTAAAGAAAAGACTAATAATTAATAAAGCAAGGCTACTCACTAATAAAATTAAAGCATTATGAATGGCATCCGCTTCCACAATAATTTGATTAGCATTAATATTTAAAGCATAACTTTGTAATTTCTCGGCGATTCGTTGCCCAATCATCTGAATAGCATAGCTAAAGTAAAGTGACATTACAAGTAGTATAGCAATCACAATAAAGTTAAGTATCTTTAGTAATGTACGATTAAAAATAATCGTGATAACTGCAATAACCATACTAATGATGATAAGTATAAAGTAGATATTAAATATTAGAACAAGACGGTTAGTAATATCTTCAAAATTAGCTAATTGGTTTAAATTAATATTTAACGCACCAATTTGCGTCACTGTATCTTGAAGGGTTTTTATTTGTTCATAGTTAACCGGTTGGTCGGCAAATACAAGATTGAATATAGGTTGTTTATACATACTATAGCCTGTAATACCCACGAGTATTAACACAATAAATTGGATAATCAGGCTAATCCAAGATCTTTTTTTCTTCACTCTACGTTGTGAACGAATAAAGTAATCGTTATTAATATCATTATCCTCGTCGTAATGATTTTTTCTAATATCTGACATTTTGTAACTCCTTTGCCGTCATTCATTTGTTTTCTAAGATTGACTAATTTATACTAGATTTAATATGTCGAGGTTGGGACGTTTCAACTGGTTTCACGTCACATAGACCGTGAATGTCTCAATCCCTAACTTAAAGAACATCTTCTTTATTATATCGCTTTTTAAACACCATGTAATGACGTTTTAAACATTTATCAATAATAAATATAAGGTAGGTTAGAATTGTATATGAGATCACGTATGGTAAATAGAATCATAAATAAATATTTACTGCATAATCGCTCCATATTGTTTAAGAATCAAGATGATTTTGATGCATTTATGAGTAAACGTAAAGATGTTAATAGAGCGAAACATAAACAACCTTCAACTTTAAATGTGAAAGCAAACTTAGACAAGTTATCGTTAGGGGACATGCAAGTATTTCGATTTAATTTCCGTCATGAAACGAAAAAGAAAATATTATATATTCATGGTGGTTATAATACGTTACAACCTTCTCCATTTCACTGGAGATTTATGGATAAACTTGCGCTTAATACACTATATGAAGTGGTCTTACCCATTTATCCTAAAACGCCAGAATATCATGTAAATGATACATTTAAAGCTATCGATGAGGTGTATGAATCACTTTTAGAAGAGGTCGATCCCAAACACATTGTCATTATGGGTGATGGTACTGGAGGAGCGTTAGCACTTAGTTATGTACAACGTCTTTTAGAACAAGAGCGAGCACTTCCGAATAAATTATATCTCATTTCTCCCATGTTAGATGCGACGATGACGAATCATCAAATTACTGAAGACTTGGTTAATAAAGATCGTTTCGTAAATATTGAAGGCCTACAACGTATTTTGAATCAATGGAGTGCGGGGGATGCGTTAGCAAATCCACTTATCTCTCCAATTTATGGTTCGTTACAAGGGTTACCACCGATTGTCATGTTTGGTGCTGGAAGAGAAATTTACTATCCTGATATGCAACGTTTAGCATATTTACTTGAAGAAGTAAATCAACCAGTTCAATTTTTCGAATACCCTAAAATGTTCCATGACTTCGCGTTGTTCCCAATACATGAGTCTCATAAAGTAATTAAACAAATTACAAAGACGATTGATAATGAATAAAAGTGCGTGAGTTTTTAATAATAAAGATCCAATTGAAGATTAAACGCTTCAATTGGATCTTTATGTATATTTAGCTTTTAAAATCTGTGGCTATATGATTAATTTGAGTAATAATATTTTCTTGTCCTAAATAATGATAATACTCATCTAAAGATTGCTCTACATTGTATTGAGCGTCATCTAGATGTTTTAGCACATCAGCTAAATTTGAATGGTTATCATTTAAATAAGTATGATACTCTTCTAGTTCATTTATAAGGGAGGATTCTTTGTCTGCATCTTCCGCCATCTTTTGTACCGCTTCAATAGCCTGTTTTTGGCCTTGATAATAACTTATATTAAATGCTCTTTTTAATAATTCCTGACTCGGACCATTCATATATAACTGCTTCGTAGAATTTATTTCAATTAAATTTACTTTTAATTCATCATTTAAATCATATATCTTGTTCAATATCTCGTCTTTTAATGTATATGACATAGCTATTTATTCTCCTTTTTCGGAATACCTATTTGATGACCTAATTGTTTAGGCCACTCTACATCGCCTTGTGCTTTATAATAACTTTCTATTTGTTCTTTATACTTTTTAGGAAAAGGGGCTGCGCGACGACTACCTTTATCTATTCCCATCATCATCACTTCATTTGTGGCTGCTAGTACATTCTCCTCTTTATAAAGCATTAAAAAGAAATGGACGCGTTTCTCATCATAATCGTAAATTCTAACTTCAATGCGATAGGGCGTATTTAAAGATAGTTCGGATAAGTAAGTGGTATGTTCTTCTAATGAAAAGGTTGTATAATTATAGCGCTCTCTTTCTTCTTGTGATAGACCATGGTTGTAGTTGAAATCACTAATCACTTCGCTAAACACATCATTGTATTTAGCATCATGCATATGTTGATTATGATCAATCTGAGAAACTTCAACCTTTTTATTAATAGTAAATAAATGGCTCATAATAATTACCTCACTTAATAATAGTTATATGTTTATTTTACTAAATAAAAATATCGCTTACACAATATTTAATTCATGGTAGAATGTAAGACGTATAGTGATGCAGGAGGTAACCTTAGAAATGACAATGACAATTCGATATCAAACTACTAGTCAATCACTAACTCAAGTTGATACAGTAAAAAACATACCTGACGATGCCACTATCGTATGGTTTGATTTTGAAGATGCGTCTGAAGAAGAAAATAACTATTTAACTAATAATTTTAATTTCAATTACCTAGAGTTAGAAGATGCCACTACTGGCGTTCCTCGAGTTAAATATAAAGCTTATAATACCTATCAATATCTTGTCTTTCACAGTATGTATAAAGATGATTTTTCGCCTATCGCGTTAAACGTCTTTGTGAACGAGAAAGTCCTTGTTACATATCATCAAAACCATTTTGAATCTTTAAATGAAGTGGCGAAGATGAATTCAAATAATCATGATCCAGATTTAGATTGTGCTGATATTGTGATTCATATTTTAGATATGATGGTAGATAAGTACTTCGATTTTGTCTATACCATTGAAGAAAAGACGTATAATTTTGAGGCAGCTCATGTCGATGATACACAGAGTAAAAAAGTGATGGACAATGTCTTCCAGATACGTTCAGATTTAATTAAAATTAAAAGGGTATTATTCCCTATGCAAGAATTAGTCAATATTATTAAAACTGAAGGTAATTTAATTGTCGATAGTAAACATTCCATGTATATTCAACATATCGATGACCATTTGATTAAACAAAAAAATATTATTCGTACATCTCAAGAAATGGCTAATGAGATTAGGGAGAATTTCGAATCTTATTCTTCATTTAGAATGAATAGCATTATGCAAGTGCTTACACTTGTATCCGTTATTTTCTCACCTTTAACATTTATTGCCGGAGTATATGGTATGAACTTTGAATATATGCCAGAGTTAAAGTGGCAATATAGTTATCCAATATGTATGCTGTGATTGCGATTGCTTTGATTATCTTTTTCAAACGAAAAAAATGGTTTTAATATAAATAGCTATAAATTTAAATTAAGCAAAGGTAGGTACGCGTATGAGTGATTTTCAAAGAGAACAGAGGAAAAATGAACATGTAGAAATAGCAATGGCTCAACATGATGCTCCTCAATCTGATTTTGACCGTGTGAGGTTTGTGCATCATTCTATTCCTAATATAAATGTAGATCAAGTTGACTTAACAAGTAACACTACAAATTTCGACATGAAGTACCCGTTATATATTAATGCCATGACGGGTGGAAGCGAGTGGACGAAGCAAATTAATGAGAAGCTTGCGGTAGTTGCTCGCGAAACAGGTTTAGCGATGGCAGTAGGCTCAACACATGCTGCGCTTAGAAACCCTAAAATGGCTGAATCATTTAGCATTGCTCGTGAAACGAATCCAGAAGGTATTATCTTTAGTAACGTAGGGGCAGACGTTCCAGTAGATAAAGCAATTGAAGCGGTGAGTTTATTAGATGCTCAAGCGTTACAAATTCATGTTAATGCGCCACAAGAACTCGTTATGCCTGAAGGTAACCGTGAGTTCTCTACATGGTTAGATAATGTTGCAGCGATTGTTCAACGTATGGATGTTCCTGTGATTATTAAAGAAGTTGGCTTTGGAATGAGTAAAGAGCTTTATAAAGATTTAATTGATGTAGGTGTTACATACGTAGACGTTAGCGGAAGAGGCGGTACGAATTTCGTTACGATTGAAAATGAACGTCGCTCTAATAAAGATATGGATTACTTAGCGAATTGGGGTCAATCTACTGTAGAATCATTACTCGAAAGCACAGCTTATCAAGACTCATTGAATGTATTAGCAAGTGGTGGCGTCCGTACGCCGTTAGATGTAGTGAAAAGTTTAGCATTAGGTGCAAAAGCAGTAGGTATGTCACGTCCATTTTTAAATCAAGTTGAAAATGGCGGCATCACTAAAACGATTGAATATGTAGAAGACTTTATTGAACATATGAAAGCTATTATGACTATGGTAGATGCGAAAGATATTAGCGAATTAAAACAAAGCAAACTTGTGTTTGACCATAAATTATTATCATGGATTGAACAACGAGGATTAGATATTCATAGAGGTTAATAGAAAGCGAGACGACGTCTAAGTAGGTTGAAAGATTTCATTGTTTTATCTTGCCAAGATAGACTAACAACAAATTAAAGACTGAGAGCAGTTTGGACTGCTCCCAGTCTTTTTCACATTTACATTTACATTTGTATTAGCGAGTATGGCGTTACATACCAAAGATATTCATGAAGCCCATAACAATTGGTACGCCTGCTAAGTCGATTAAGAAAGCGCCAACGATAGGGACAACTAAATATGCTTTAGGTGAACTACCATATTTGCTTGTAATAACATCTAAATTAGCCATAGCGTTTGGTGTAGCACCTAGTCCGTGACCGATAAAACCACCTGCCATTACAGCAGCATCGTAGTCTTTACCTAGCACTCTAAATAAAATAAAGAATGCAAATAGTGAAATAAAGACAACTTGTACTAAGACGATGGCAACTAATGGTAAGGCAAGAGAATAGACTTGTGTAAGTTGAATACTCATTAGGGCTAAGGATAAGAAGAGGCCTAAAGACACATCGCCAATTTGATCGTTAAGTTTCAAATCGATAATTTGCCAATTTGAATACTCTGAGATATTACGTATTGCTACGGCTACAAACATTGAACCGACATACATCGGTAAACTTTGTCCTGTTAAATTTGAGAACTGATCACCTATAAAGGTTCCCACAGCCATACAGAAAGCTATAATTGTTAATTGGATAAAGAAAACTTTAGTTGGTTTATATTTTTGATATAAAGCTTTATTTTCTTCTACTTTACTATAGTCTTTAAATGAATCATCGCTATTTTCTGGTTTGAGATTATAGCGTTTAATTAATGCTTTGACTAATGGTCCACCAATTAATCCACCAAAGACTAGACCTAAAGTTGCTGCAGCTAGAGCAGCTGTAATGGCTGAATCAATATTGAAACTCTGTTCAAGTGTCTTACCATAAGCAGCGGCATTACCGTGGCCACCCTCCATTGACATTGAACCTGCTGTTAAACCTAATAATGGTTTGATATGTAATAGTTTAGCTAATGAAACCCCGATTAAATTTTGGCAAATGGCTAAAACAGCACAACATATAAAATATATCATTAAGACTTTACCGCCAATTTTGAATAATTTAAATGAAGCACCTAAGCCAATTGTTGTAAAGAAGACCATCATGAAGAAATCTTGTATGAAGCTTGCATCTAGTTTGATTTGAATAATATTAAATGTATCTAACACCGCGACTAATATAGCAAATAGTAAACCACCGATAACTGGAGGTGGAATACAAATTTTTTGTAAGAAAGAAACATGATTGACTATGAATTCACCTAATAGAAATAAAAGACAGGCGAGACATAGCGTGGTCACTGCATCCAATTCCAATTTTAAATCCCCCTTTATTTACGCGTGCTTTCCTAGATTTTATATTGCTTTTTGAAAGCGCTATAAAATCCCATAACTAACATTATACATACAAAAAATATATATTTCTATTATGTCAATTATATTTTTGAAATCTAAAGAAGAAGTTAGATAGTTTTACACTTACTATTAATTCGAAAAAATCATTAATTTATTAAAACTTAAATTTTAAATTGATTAAATATAATAGGGCAAAGATTCACAATTGTACTTAGAGATTAAACTATGAGGTGAGATGTTACTTCCAAGTCGTATTGGCTGGGACACAATCGGATTTTCGCATGCGAGATACATAAGGATTGCCTTTAACAGTATAGCGAAGTGGTTTAGCTGTCCATTCACCTTTATTTGGAATACCAATTCGTGCACTTTCAACTATCTCGATAGGATATTTTCTGTTTTTTTCATCAATAGAAAGGCGACAGTCATTAAGTGTCGAGCCATCAATTGCTCTAGGAATATTAAATGCTTTCGTCCATTTACCAGGCCCATTGGTTATCTCAAAACCTGTCTTATTACGATTACGTTGCATTGCGTCAATACCATCTTCAGGTTCTATTGCGCGTATCAGTACGCCTTCAGGCACACCTTCACTACGTGTAACGAAATTGATTAACAAGTGCGTATGCATGACGTGGCCATAGATAGTTCCACCATTTTTATATAACGATGTCACTTTAGGCGTTTGCTTACCACCGAAACCATGCGCCGCTTGATCATTAAAGCCTAAATACGCCTCTGTTTCAACGATGTAACCAGTATAGGTTTCAAATTCATCTTTATAGATAACTTTCACGCCGAGTAATGCTTTAGCAGTTTCAATAGTTGGTTGTGAAATGAAATTCATTCTTAAGCCTTCTTTCTTGGAAATTAAAAAAGCGCTCTGAATCAAGTAGTTATGACTAGAGCGTGATGATTAAAATATATTATTATAACAATTATAGTTGAATTTAAAGAAGAAATAAAATAAGGAACTTAAGTTGAGAGTGTGTCATATATATTTGACAAAACTTATAAATTAACAGTAAGATTAAATCAATGGGAGAAGTGAGGGAAAGTGAATAGAGTTAAATTTTACCGTGGCGTCAAAAAAATTTCGCAACTAGAACTTGCACGAGCAATTGGCGTATCACGTCAGACGATTAATATGATTGAAAATGACAAGTATAATCCTTCGTTAAAATTATGCATTAACATTGCTAAAACATTAGGTGTAACACTAGATGATTTATTTTGGGAGCGATGATAGACAACGACTATTAAATATAGTGGCCTAAGAAATTTGTTTAATCAATTGAGTTTCATATACACAACTTCGAATTGTAAGAGTAAAACAGGGAGGAATGGGCTAGATGACTGATGAGCTATTGTACAAACAGTTTCAAACTTTAAAAGCAAAACTAGGAATTATAAGTTTGAATTTTTTATGTGCAATGACTTTTTTTGCCATGTTTAGTGACATACAAAATGAATTTTTATCTCCACTATTTATTGGGAGTGTCATATTAATTATAGTAATTGGTTGTAAATTGACACTTCGCGCTGAGACAGCAGACAACATATTTATTTACGTTGACAATGAGAAAGATAAAAGAACGCTTAATCGGCATTCAATCACCAAACGATTAATATTTTTCATTATATGGATGGTTTATATTATTGTAATTACAAATATTATTACCCCTATGATCTATCAACATGGACAATTTGAGTGGGTGGTTACTCCTGGTTCGATGATTTTTATTCCAGCCTTTGCCATTATATTAATCTTTTTCAAAGATAAACGTATTAAATATAGTGATGCACCCCTTCCAAGTATTGAAGATCGAGATGCCAATCCGAAAGGAATAGTCAATCTAATTCCTAATTATAGATATGCCGGTGAACAACAAAAGATGGTGATTACTAAGACTTATGCGTCAGTTTTTAAATGGATAACGATTGGGTTAAGCATAATTACTATCGTAGATTTAGTTGTTGAATTAATCATGCAGCAATTACCAATTGGTAGTATGATTACATTGGCTTTTATAATTATTATTTTAGTTATATATGTAATCAAAAAGAAGAAGTTAAAGTCCTCACTAAAAGAATATTGAGCATTATTAAACGCTATCTTTTAAAAATTTTAAGAGATAGCGTTTTCATTTTTTAATTTATATAAAATCTATGGAATATTAATAAAAAAAGTGTAACAATATGTATGTGAAAAAGTCAGTGCTTAAAAATTTAATTAGATAAAGGTAGTTATGAGTTGTTACAATAATGCTAACTTAATTAAAAGTTGGAGGATATCTTAATGCTTTATTCAATCTTTATCTTTTTATTAGCAGGTCTCTGTGAGATTGGCGGTGGCTATCTAATTTGGTTGTGGTTAAGGGAAGGGCAATCAAGTTGGTTAGGATTTATCGGTGGGGCGGTATTAATTATGTATGGCATCATCGCAACATTTCAGTCATTTCCGACATTCGGTCGAGTCTACGCAGCATATGGCGGAGTCTTTATAGTCATGAGTATATTATGGGCGTACGTCGTCGATAAACAAGCACCTGATAAGTATGATCTCTTAGGTGCACTTATCTGTATTATTGGTGTATTAGTCATGATCTTACCGAACAGAACCTGATTAAGCGTGTTAAGAGGGAGACGTAAGTAATGATAGTTGAAGTAGAAAAGCAAAGACATGGTATTGACTTAATTAAAATTGACAACAACGACACAAATATTGTATTTACGAATTATGGCGCTCGAATTGTATCATGGAAATATCATGATAATAACATCATATTGGGGAACAAAGTAGAAGCGGATGAGTTTTATCCTTCTAATCCTTATCATTTTGGTGCAACAATCGGTCGCTACGCAGGAAGAATTGGGAATGCTACATTTAAATTAAATGGACATGATTATAAACTAGAAGCGAATGATACCCCTCATCAACTTCATAGGGGCAGTCATGGTTTGGATAATAGATTGTTTGATTATGACATCCAAGATAATATCACAAACATCAAACTTACATTTACCATTCAATTAAAGTCTGAAGAGGATGGCTATCCTGGAGATATGACGATAAAAGTTATCCATACATATGATGTAGAACATCGTTGGACAGTTGAATATAAAGCACAATCAACTGCAGACACAGTATTTAATCCAACGAATCATGTGTACTTTAATTTAAATCGCGATAATAATGTCATTGATAACCATAAGATTACGAGTACTAAGCTCAATATGTATCCAATAGATGAAACACATCTTGTGGCTAACACTCAACCAATTGATTTATTAGCAATATTGAATAGCGATAGCGTATGTTTTAAAGATATTTTTAATTCTGAAAATGAACAACTCAAACAACAAATTGAACCGTTCAATGGTTTAGATCACCCATTTGACATAGGGAATCAAGAACTAACGATGGAGAATAATGAATTTGCCTTACATTTAGAAACAACAATGCCTAACGTCGTTATATTCACTTTTAACGATACGACAGAGTGGCAAAGTGATTTTAATATTTATAAAGCACATTCAGGTGTAACGTTGGAAACGCAATGTTTACCGAATGATATTAATATTTATAATAATGAAGCGCAATCTATCTTAAAAGCAGATGAAGAGTTTTATTCAAAAACAATCTATCAAATATCTGAAAAAGAAAGTGAGACTGATATCTAATGTAATTTTTAAAGATATCATTATCGCACTTCAAAAGTTAAACGACTTATATACTAACGAGGCTAAGCCATTAATATTAAAATGGCTTAGCCTCGTTATTTTTTGCAGTAGTTGACTGACATGAAGATCCTCTTGAGCATCACTTTCTTCACCTCTATGCCTCTATTTTAGGTTTTACGTCACATTATTCTTTAATGCATTGGCTTTAAGTTTTTGGAGTTTGTCGAGACGTTTTTCAGATAAGTAAGGGTTTTGGAGTGCATAATCTAAACGTTCGATATTTTTACGGTCATTATAGTAAATATCATTTAATTCTTGAACAGACAGACGTGTAGAAGTTTCGGCTTCTTTGATTAATTCAAGGTTATCGTTAGCACTGACGTAACCTTCTTTTAACACTCTAAAATAAAATCCTGTCTTGCCTGAACGACTCATACGCTTAACTAAGTCAGGAATGCCATATTTTGTTTGTATCTTCCAACACGGTTCACGCATTTCTGAAACCTCAATTATTGCCTCACCTAATTGATACTGGTTACCATAATAAACTTCAGATTCATCTAAATCTTCTAATGTTAAATTTTCTCCAAACATCGCATACTCTGGTAAATGAGCCAAATCTTCTTGATACATAGTATAGTTCGCTTTGCTAAAACTACACACCGCTTTATGAGGGCCACCATGATCTTTATATGCTTGTTCATCTTCTACAAAGCCCGTGTTTGATAACCACATTTTTCCTGAAAAAGGAACTTTATTTAAAGCAGAAAGCATCTCGCGCTTTTGTCCATAGTCTAATTCTTCAATCTTTCCCGTTGAAATAGCATATACAGGTATCATCGTTTAACCTCCCAATATTATAGTATTAAAAGTTTACTACATAATTAAATAAAATTCATATAGAAACTAGGTATTTTAACTGTCGTCATGTAAAATAAGAAATAAGTATAAATAAAAAGGGGTCGCAGTAAACATGAAAGATTCGAAAGAACTTAAACTTATGACAGTAGATGATGCTGATGCTCAAATAGACAACAATATGGTGATAGGTATTGGCACAGGAAGTACAATTGAGCTACTTATTCCGAAAATTGCTGAACGTATTCAACGTGAAGGTCTAAATATTACAGGTGTATGTACGTCTAATAAAAGTGCATATATCGCTAAACAATTAAAGATACATATTGTAGATATCAATGATGTCGACCATGTAGATTTAGCAATAGACGGGGCGGATGAAGTAGATCCTAACCTAAATCTTATAAAAGGTGGCGGTGGCGCTCTATTTAGAGAAAAAGTCATCGATGAAATGGCTAAACGATTTGTTGTTTTAGCTGATGAAAGTAAACTTGTCGACTATTTAGGGCAAAGTTTTAAATTACCAGTGGAAGTAGATAAATTTAATTGGTTGCATATCGCTAAAAACATTGAATCAAACTTCAATATTTCAACAGAACGTAGAATGAATGACGATGTACCATTTATTACAGATAATGGAAATTATATTTTAGATTGTAAATTACATGAACAACTAGACCCTTATGCTCTTCATGAATTTCTAATACATCTTACTGGCGTCTTAGAAACAGGCTATTTCTTAGACATTACTGAACAAGCTATTATTGGAACACAACAAGGCGTTAGAACAATCAATAAATAAAGTTAAAAAAATATCCCAAAATGACGAGATACTAACACGTCATTTTGGGATATTTTTTAAAGTACAGAGTATAAATCTTAACATGATAATCTTTATACCTTGTTTCCTAATTTAAACTATTTGTCGTTTTTAGTATGAGATGTTTTGCTAACATCGTTAATTTCATCTTTAACGTTATCTACGACTGAAGAATGTCTATCATTCTCATATGAAGTATTTTCCTTAAGGTCTTCGGTTGAAGGAGCCTTCTTATCATTGTTTGCATGATGTTGATTAGTATTTTCAGTAATTTTATCGCGAGTATTTAACGTTTTATCGTTAGAATTAACGCTACTTTCATCTTCATCATCATTAACGTGATCTAAGTAATTATTAGGTTCAACTTCATCTAATGAACGATTAGTTGTTTTGTAAATGATAAAGCGAATAATTAAACTTAGAATGATGTAGATAATACCAATAATTGTTGTACTTAAGGCAATCACTTTCATAGAGAACACATCGCCAACTTCTTCACTAAATAAGAAGATTTGAGCGAATGTCATAGCTGCATGGAAGATAACTGCAATATAAATAGTACGACCATTTGTAGCGCGAATTAATTCACCAACAATGATTGAGAACATGAATGTATAAAGGAAATGATATCCGGCATATTCCATGCCATACGTTGTATTAATCGTCCAAATTGAATAGATTAAACCAACGATAATAGAAGCAAAGAATACATTTACTTTATTTTCAACAATATTTTGTAGATATGAACGGAAACCGAATTCCGCAAAGAATGCCATTAAGATATGACCAAGAATAATTGGTGGCACTGATACAGATAAATCAGTAGCTTGTAATAAAATAAAACTATCGGCAAATGCATTAAAACTAAACATACCTACAATAAAAATAATTAAAGGTAAAATTAATGCAAGTAGCATACGTTCAATAACTCTTATAGAGATTGAAAATTTTAAACCAGCAAGTTGTGCACGTTTATCTTTAAAAGCAACAATACAAATGATTGCAGCAATAAATGGTGCTAAATTAGTAAGATTAAATACAAATCTTTTAATACCGACTGAAGCTTGAAAATCTCGTAAGATTAATGATAACGCCATTGTAACAACAAAGAATACAAATATTGTTAGCGCCCATTGGAATCCTGAAATACGATTAGTCTTCATTTATGTAACCTCCATTAGGGTGACCGTAAAAACTCTTTCTTTAATATTATACATATTACAAGGGGATAAATAAATTGTCCATTTTAAATATCATTAAAATGTAATAGTCTTGAATTATTTTCATGTAATTGAAAACAATTTTTAATGTCTTAATTAATTTGTAAAGGGTATCAAAAGAATAACAAGAATATTTCGAAAATAGGTTTTGATGTGTAGTATGATTAAAGTATAGATGTAAACGTAAATAATAAAGAGACTGTTTGCAACTAATATGATGTAGGGGGCAGCGACATGTATACACAAGGTAATCCAAAACTATGGATTGGCAGAATAGATAGTGAAACAGATCCAAAACAATTTAGACATTTTCAAACTGTAGAGTTTGCTAATTTAGAAAAAATGAAAGTTAGCGGTGATAAAACAGGCGTGGGGATGTTGGGTTACGCGGTAGATAAAGGAATTGAATTAAATAAAGGCAGAATAGGTGCTAAAAAAGGGCCAGATGCTATTAAGCAAGAATTTGCTAAACTTCCTGATTTAAGTGAATGTGAATCGTTAATTGATTACGGTAATGTTGAACATACTGAGGGCGAGCTGAGTAGTACGCAAGAAGAAATGGCTAGACTGTCTGCTCAAGTGATTAAACAACATAATCAAACATTTCTAATCGGCGGTGGGCATGACGTTGCTTACGCTCAATATTTAGCTACAAGAAACGTTTATCCAGATGCTTCGATTGGCATTATCAATATTGATGCACATTTCGATACCCGCCTAGATTCAGAACCAACTTCGGGTACAATGTTTAGACAAATTCTAGACCATGATGACAATGCCAATTATTTAGTATTAGGTTTGGCGCAAGGTGGAAATACACGTTCACTATATGACTATGCGAACGAAAAGGGCATCATCTATGTGTATGCAGATGAGTTATTACAACAAGTTTCTCCTACGATTAAAGATAAAGTAGAACGTTTTATCCATGATCATGACACAATTATGTTCACGATATGTATGGACGTTATCGATAGTGCCTTCGCGCCAGGCGTTAGTGCGCCAAGCGTGTTAGGTTTATATCCACACGATGTGTTTGATATTAGTAAACGCGTCATTTTAAGTGAAAAAGTGTCGTCAATCAGTATTGCAGAAACCAATCCTGATTACGACATTGATAACCGCACATCTAAGTTAGCTGCTAATTTAATCCATCATTTCTTAGTTTAAAAATGTATTTTGTTTATTGAAAAAGGGGATGAGAATGTATGACAAATTATACCGATTACGTCAACTGGAGACGTACTTTCCATCAATATCCTGAAGTATCAAATAACGAATTCGAAACAACCAAACGTTTAAAACGCATATTAGAAGCATATCAAATTAAAATCATTGATATACCTTTAGAAACTGGCTTTGTAGCTGAAATTGGTCAGGGAGAACCATGCATCGCAGTACGTACAGATATCGACGCTTTGCCTATTCATGAACAGGTAGAACATGAATTTACATCTACGAATACCGGCGTGATGCATGCATGTGGCCATGACATTCATATGGCTAGTATCTTAGCAGTCGCAACAACATTAAAAGCACAAGAAGATAAATTAAATGGTCGTGTGAAGTTTTTATTTCAACCTGCTGAAGAAATAGGTTATGGTGCTAAAGCAATGGCTGATACTGATGTGCTAGATGATGTGAAAGCAATCTTAGGATTTCATAATTATCCAACATTAAATATAGGAGATTTTGCGATTAAATCAGGGGCTATTACATCGGCCGTGGACCGTTTTGAATTTAAAATTCACGGTAAAGGGGCGCACGCAGCTAAACCAGAACAGGGCAATGACCCGGTAATGGTTTTAGGACAACTGATTACTAGTTTACAAACGATTGTGAGTCGCAATATTTCAGCTTTTGATAGCGCAGTAGTGACAATTGGAGAAGTGTCTTCTGGCAACACGTGGAATGTAATTGCAGATAACGCCTATGTTCAAGGCACAGTCCGTTCATTTAAGCCAGAAGTTCAAGCCTATATTGAACAACGTTTACGAGATATTGCGAAAGGTCTTGAACAATTATTCAATGTAAAAATTGAAGTGATTTATACACATCTTCCAGGTGCTGTCTTTAATGACGACTATTTAACGCAACAAGCGAAACAAGCAGCCGATGCAGTAGGCTACAATGTTATAGAGCTAGACAATCCATTGACAATTGGTGAAGATTTCTCTGGGCTATTAAAAGAACATCCTGGCGTCTTTACGTTTATAGGTTCTAATAGTGCTTATGATTTACACCATCCTAAATATGACCCTGATGAGCGTATTTTGGAAAAGGTTCCAGAGTACTTTATTACGTTAATTCATCAATTACTTGCTGAGTATTCATAATGCGTGTCTTTAGACGCTTTATCCTACTTAATTGTAGGCAATATGGGTCTGCATTTTCAAAAAAATGATTAAACTACTTTACGAGTTGGGTAAATTAGAAGAGATTATTTTTTAGGAGATGAGTGAACATGGGTGCACAAGATCCAAGAACAAAATTTAAAACTTCAGATTTTGAAAAACAAGAACAAGAACTACCTGGTTTACAATCAGAAATGACTCCGGCACCTGATTGCGGTGAGGAATCATATGTAGGCCACAATCGCTTACAGGACTATAAAATGTTAGTGACTGGTGGCGATTCAGCGATTGGACGTGCAGCTGCGATTGCTTACGCTAAAGAAGGCGCGGACGTCGCACTTAATTATCTTCCTAGCGAAGAACAAGATGCGCAGGAAGTAAAAGCGGTAATTGAAAAAGCTGGACGTAAAGCTGTATTAATTCCTGGTGATGTAAAAGATGAACAATTTAACTATGATTTAGTTGAACAAGCCTATCGTGATTTAGGTGGCTTGGATAATGTGACTTTAGTCGCAGGTCATCAACAATATCATGAGGAATTAGAAGAATTTGATACTGAATCCTTTAAAACGACGTTTGAAACGAACGTATATCCAGTATTCTGGACTGTCCAAAAAGCATTAGAGTACTTACAACCAGGATCGTCTATTACAACGACGTCATCTGTGCAAGGTTATAACCCTAATGCCTTATTACACGATTATGCAGCCTCAAAAGCAGCGATTATTTCACTAACGAAAAGTTTCTCTGAACAATTAGGAGAAAAAGGTATTCGAGTGAATTGTGTAGCGCCAGGTCCATTCTGGTCACCATTACAAATCGTTGGAGGCCAACCACAGTCTGCGCTTCCAAAATTTGGTCAAAATACGCCATTAGGTAGAGCAGGTCAACCTGTTGAATTAGCAGGCACGTATGTCTTATTAGCGTCAGAGGATGCTAGTTATACCACTGGTCAAGTTTACGGTATCACTGGTGGTACGCAAATCGATTAATTGAATAATTTAAACCAACGCGAGGGTAAGATAAAAGCTCTCGCGTTTTTATATTAATTTAGGAGGATGTGTGAAATGAAACAATTCAATCCAAAACATTTATCAGATATTCAAAATTATAAATTATTAAGTGGTTCGGTCATTCCAAGACCTATTGCCTTTGTTACGTCTAAAGATCAGGAAGGCACATTAAATGCTGCACCATTTAGCTTCTTTAATGTCGTCAATAATGCGCCACCGATGATTGCTATTGCTGCGCAACGTGCTGGTGGACAACGAAAAGATACAGCGGTCAATATTGAACAAACGAAAGAATTTGTAGTACATATCACAGATGAAATGAATGTGGAGGAGATTAATAAGACAGCAGCCCCACTTGAAGCGGGAGATAATGAATTAAACCACACAGCTTTAACTCTTATTGATTCTGAAATTGTTAGTGTTCCGGCTATAAAAGAAGCAAAAGTTCGCTTTGAATGCAAATTAGATCAAATTGTCGTACTTGATTCTGAAGAAGACGGTGCTGATTTAATAATAGGTGAAGTGGTAATGTATCATATTGATGATGAAACTTACTTTGAAGATAGTAAAATTAACCCTGATGAACTAAAACCTGTCGCGCGTTTGGCGGGAAATGACTATGCTAAGTTAGGAGAAACATTTACAATCCAACGTCCTGAATCGTAAAATATAAAGATGGCTCAACATAGATAAATGTAAATTCCATATAACTTAGTTGACGTCAATATAAGAATCTTGTAACTTTAATTATAAATTCGCTTTTAGGAAAGTAGGTAAAGTATGGAAGAAAAGAGGAAAGGCAATGCTTGGGCGTTACTTCCCCTAGTGTTATTTATTGCACTATTTTTAAGCGTCGGCGCAGTTACAGGTGATTTTACAACTATGCCTCTCAATGTTGCAATTACGGTTACTGTGATTGTAGCTTTATTGATGAATAGAAAAGAACGATTTGCCGATAAAGTTGAAGTATTTACGAAAGGGGCCGGGCATTCAAATATCATCTTAATGGTATTTATATTTATATTAGCAGGTGCCTTTTCAACAACTACTGAGAAAATGGGTGGCGTAGAGTCTACCGTTAACTTAGGTTTATCATTAATTCCACAAAATTTAATTATTGTAGGATTATTTATTATATGTATGTTTGTCTCTATTTCTATGGGGACATCGGTTGGAACCGTAGCAGCTATCGCGCCCGTAGGATTTGGTTTCGCACAAGCTACTGACATCCCGGCCGCTTTAGCTATGGGTACTGTAGTAGGTGGCGCTATGTTTGGAGATAACTTATCTATGATTTCAGATACTACAATTGCTGCAGTTCGTACCCAAAAGACTAAAATGAGTGATAAGTTCAAGGTCAATTTTTGGATTGTACTACCTGGTGCGATTTTAACCATTATTGTGCTATTTTTCTTAACTAATGGTGTAACGATTGATCATTCGAAAAGTTATGATTATAACTTAATCAAGGTTATTCCCTATGTGTTAGTGCTCATTCTAGCGCTTATTGGAGTAAACGTCATTATTGTACTCATTGGCGGAACATTCCTTTCTGGAATAATAGGTTTATTCGATCATTCATTCGACTGGAAAGGTTTATTAAAAGCTGTATCAGAAGGTATTATTGGTATGGAAGATATCGCTATTATTGCATTACTTATTGGTGGTCTTGTTGGAATTATTCAACATAACGGTGGTATCGAATGGTTACTTAACTTTGTTAGGTCTAGAGTGAAATCTAAACGTGGTGCTGAGTTTGGTATTGCCAGTTTAGTAAGCGCAGCAGATATTTCGACGGCAAATAATACGATTTCAATAATTATGGCTGGACCATTAGCTAAGAATATTGCAGATGAATATGATGTTGACCCACGTAAGTCAGCTAGTCTATTAGATATTTTTGCTGGGTGTTTCCAAGGATTATTGCCTTATAGTCCACAAGTGATTGCGGTAGCGGGCGTGGCTAGTATTTCACCGCTTAGTGTTATGCCATACTGTATTTATTCAATATTATTAGGTGTATGTGGTATTTTAGCTATTGTATTCCGCTTTCCACGTGTTAAACCTAAACATACTACTAAAAAACGTACTAACGCGTAAGTAAAGTAGCTTAATTTTTGAAAATAGAAAAATAATTTAAAGATTTTAATAGTTGAAAGTTTGGTACTATTTATAAATGCGTTAAAATAGAAGTAAGAGTGAAAGTAGGTGAAACAAGTGGCAAAGTATAATGTGGAAAATGAACATGTAGAAATTCATATCGAGCGTTTATTAAAATATTCACCAGAACTCGTGTACAAAGCGTGGACGGATGCTGATTTATTAAAACAATGGTTTATGACGTCGCAACGTACCAACCAAACCTTTGATGTCGATATGCATGAAGGTGGTGTTTACCGTATTGTTGATTCACGTAATGGTAAACAAAATGTCATCCAAGGGACTTATGAAGAATTAGTTGATAATGAGTACATCAAGATGACGATTGGTATGCCAGAATTGAGCAACCATGAAGATGTGATAGAAGTTGAGTTTGAAGAGCGTGAGACTGGTGGCACACAAATGTTTTTCTTTTATCAATCATTAGTTGAAAGAGAACGACGCTTAACAACATTAGAATATAAACAAAAGAAAAAAGAATATCATGACTCTACAGTGCATGGCTTAGAATTAATGTTTGATAAGATGCACCAAGTATTAGAACAATATGTAGAAGATAATGATTTATTAAAATAATGTATTAAATAAGGAGCGAGAACAGAAATCTAATGTATTAGGTCTCTGTTTCGCTCCTTTTTTTAAACTTAGTATTGATGGCTCGCTTTCTTAGGGGGGAGCGGCGACAGAAATCTAATGAAATTTCGAAGATTTCGTAGTCCCGCCCCGGCAAGGTTGACTAGAAATGAAGAAAGTACAGATTGGACGCATCTTCATTTCAGACAACTACTGCCAAGTCGAGCCACGGTCTCGACGCTCATCCTATTCCCTCAGGAGTCTCGCCTACAATACTACGTTGCTTTTCTTTTATAATTTAAAAAAAGCATGAGAAGAAGTCACTTAATTAAAATATATTATTTAGTATAGTTCGCCTTTTTCTTTGCGTTCATTATATTTTCTTAATAATGTTTCAAAGAAGATATGGTAATTAATGAAACTTGAATAATCTGTGCCGTCGTAGAGATAGAAGGTGTTACTTGAGACATAAATATTATAGTTTGCTTTTTGCGCTAATGTATTATCTTTCATAGTCGTGACAGAAATAAAGTACTTTTGACGTAATTGCAATATATTGGTTACTTCTGTAAGTTGATACGTTTCACCTGATAATGAAATGATAAAGAATAAATCTTCGTCTACTGAGCGATTAAGTACCATTTTAAGTTCATGAACATCGTGTAACACAATAATATTTTTATGCATCGTTAGTAAAATACGTTGTGCTTCTTCAGCTACATTTTTCTGAGCGCGTCCAGTACCATATAAATATACAGTGGAAGCATTATTAATTTTATCTGTGACTAAGTTATAATCAATGCGGTCTAAATATGTGAATGTTGTTTCTATTTCTTGTTTAAAAGCATCCATAGAGTCAGTAGAAAGTTGACTTAGATTTTCACTTTCAAATTTGAGATACGATTTGAAATCACTATATCCATCAAAGCCAAGCTTACGAGTGAAACGATGAATTGTAGCATTTGATGCGTGAGTATAAGCTGAAAGTTCGTGTATTTTTAAAGTCTTACATTTATTGACATTCGTATTAACAAAATGAGCAATTTGTAGATCGTTGTCGTTTAATTTATTAAAGTTGGCATTTACTCGTTCATCTAATAACACAAAAACACCTCATATTTTTTCTTGAAAAAATTTTCACATATAGAAAACATAAACTGATTATACAAAAAAATTTCAAAATCAGTCAATGGCGTTGTATATATGAAAGCGTTTACTATAATAAGTATAAAGAGATAAACGATTATTAATTTATACATTAATCATTGTTAAATAATATAGAAAAAAGAATATGGGGGTACATATATGAACGCAATTAAACGGTTTGGGAGTGCGATGATCGTTCCTGTATTAATGTTTGCATTCTTCGGGATTGTATTGGGATTTGCGACATTATTTAAAAATCCAACGATTATGGGTGGATTAGCAGATGACCATACATTTTGGTTTAAGTTCTGGTCAGTGATTGAATCAGGCGGCTGGGTCATCTTTAATCATATGGAAATTGTCTTTGTGGTAGGATTACCATTATCTTTAGCTAAAAAAGCACCAGGACATGCTGCATTAGCTGCGTTAATGGGTTACTTAATGTTTAACACATTTATCAATGCTATCTTAACGCAATGGCCACATACGTTCGGCGCTAATTTAGAAAAAGGCGTTGAAAATGTTACAGGTTTAAAAGCCATTGCCGGTATTGAAACATTAGATACTAATATCTTAGGCGGTATCATTATTTCAGCTATAGTAACTTGGATACATAATAGATTTTACAGTAAGAAATTACCTGAAATGTTAGGTGTGTTCCAAGGGTTAACATTCGTAGTAACTATTTCATTCTTTGTAATGTTACCAATTGCTGCGATTACTTGTGTGGTATGGCCAACAATTCAAAATGGTATCGAATCAATGCAACACTTCATTATCGCTTCAGGTTATATTGGAGTTTGGTTATATCATTTCTTAGAACGTGTATTAATTCCAACAGGATTACATCACTTTATTTATGCGCCAATAGAAGTTGGACCAGTCGTAGCAAAAGACGGTCTGAAAGCAGAATGGTTCAAGCATTTAACTCAATTTGCTGAAAGTAGCAAACCATTAAAAGATCAATTCCATTATGGTTTCATGTTACAAGGTAATGGTAAAGTCTTCGGTGCAATCGGTATCGCTTTAGCGATGTATACGACCACGCCAAAAGCCAATCGTAAAAAAGTGGCAGCATTACTTGTACCAGCTACATTAACAGCAGTAGTTGTTGGTATTACGGAACCATTAGAATTTACGTTCCTATTTATTGCACCATACTTATTCGTTATTCATGCATTATTAGCAGCGACAATGGATACAATTATGTACGGTTTCGGTGTAGTAGGTAACATGGGCGGTGGCTTACTAGACTTTATCGCTACAAACTGGATTCCATTAGGTCAAAATCACTGGTTAACTTATGTAGCCCAAGTAGTGATTGGTTTAATCTTCTCTGGTATTTATTTTGTAGTATTTAGATATTTAATTTTAAAATTCGATATTCCTTTACCTGGACGTCGTGCTGAAGAAGAAGTGAAATTATTCTCTAAAAAAGATTACAAAGCGAAAAAAGGCGAAGATGGTGCGACAACTTCAGACTTTAAACCAAGTAATGAATATGAAGCGAAAGCACAGTATTACTTAGAAGGTTTAGGCGGCAAAGAGAATATTAAAGACGTTACAAACTGTACAACACGTTTACGTTTGACAGTTAATGACGAATCTAAAGTAGAAGACAGTGGCTACTTTACACATGAACAAATGTCTCATGGTTTAGTTAAAAGTGGTAAAAATGTTCAAGTAGTTGTAGGGATGACAGTACCTCAAGTACGTGAAGCATTTGAACATTTAGTTTACGATGAGAACGATAAAGCATAATAAAGAATACAATAGAATTTAGTAAATAAATTCCAAAATTAAAGGAGACGTAACAGTGAATTCAATCAGAACTCACTGTTACGTCTCCTTTTATATTAATATTATTATTTTATTCGGCTACTCACTTTTTATTACTCTTTATTAAGATATATTAGCTTTATGAATGACACGTGCTTTATATGATGCTGATAGGATATCAATATTACGACATGCGATTGTTTGTAGTAATTGTGTGAATATCTCAGGTGCACAGCACACACTTGCACAATTATTGTTTAATGTATATTTAATATCGTAATGGTTAGAGAAATATGTCATGATATCAATTACTTTATCTTTAATGAAAGCATCTTGGAGGCCATCAATCGCTAAATCAAAGCGCTTAGAAGATTGATATGATTGTTCTGTATCTAATAAAGTATTTAAATGTCTTGGAGAAAGAATTTGATAAATCGAGAATTGGTAAAAGCTTAGAAAGCTAATTAAGTATGGCAATTGTTGTTTAGGTAAGCTTACTTCTAAGACTGGAATATTATCGTGCTTTGTTATTGAATATTGAAATGAGTCGCAAAATTTAACGTCTTTGCAAACTTTGATTAATTGTTTTCGAGTAGATCTGGATTTTAAACCTACAATGTTTAAAATGTAAGTTTCAAATTTGTCTAACAACATGCAATGACCTCCTATTTTTCTTAAACGTATCTACAGCATAAGCTATGTTGTCTTATAAAATCGTGCGCCGTTCTTTTATACACACTGATTGTATCACTCTTTTTTAATATTATCACTAGGACTTTTGAACGAGCTTTAATTTAATTATTTTGTAATATAATCTTAACTAATTTTAAACTCAAGAATTGAATATATATTAATTATTTTAAAATTTCAGAAAAGTTTATTGATAGTAGCTACAACCTGTGGTAATCTTTGGTCATTATTTCTTTTAAAAGGGGGTGGAGAAAATGTTAAATAAGCTCAGTCAATTTGCAACAAGTACATTTCTATTATGGATGTTGGTGGCAGCTATTATCGGATTCATATTTCCTAGTCAGCTTGCATCACTTGGGACAGCCGTGCCATGGTTACTCGGTATTGTCATGTTAGGGATGGGTATGACAATTAACCCTCGTGATTTTAAAGCCATATTTCAAACACCTAAGCCTGTCATCATCGGCGTAATTTTGCAGTTTACGATTATGCCTACGTTAGCCTACCTTATTGCAAAACTATTCCAATTACCCCCTGAATTAGCTATAGGCGTCATCTTAGTAGGATGTTGCCCGGGTGGTACCTCTAGTAATGTAATGAGCTATCTTGCTAAAGCTAATGTAGCATTATCGGTGGCTATTACAAGTGTTTCAACATTATTAGCGCCTTTTGTTACACCGGCTTTAATTTATGTCTTTGCACATGAATGGTTAAATGTTTCATTTATGAGTATGTTATGGTCAGTGGTCCAAGTTATTTTAATCCCTATTGCCTTAGGGTTTGTGTTACAACTGTTCTCTAAACGTATGACTAATAAAGTGTCAGAAGCATTGCCGATTATTTCAGTTGTAGCAATTTCATTAATTTTAGCAGCCGTAGTTGGCGGTAACAAAGATCAAATACTACAAACCGGGGCACTTGTTTGTTTAGTTGTCGTACTCCATAACGTCTTAGGTTATGTCCTTGGCTATACCTTAGCGAAACTTCTAAAACTCAATTATCGTGACAAGAAAGCTGTCGCAATTGAAGTAGGTATGCAGAATTCAGGCCTTGCCGTATCTCTTGCTACAGTGCATTTCAGTCCTTTAGCAGCTGTCCCAGGAGCAATATTTAGCTTCGTCCATAATATTTCCGGTCCGATCTTAGCTAAGTATTGGTCTAAACGCTGATGTTTGAAAATGCTCATGAAAAGCATTAATAACATATGTTAAACTTAATTGTAATTGTAATTGTAATTGTAATTGTAGAAATTAAAGGAGTAAGCATATGTATAAAGCAGTTGTATTTGATTTCGATGGCACGATTATAGATACAGAAAAACACTTATTTGAAATCATTAATAAACATTTAACGCATCATCAATTAGCACCTATTTCTTTAGAATTTTATCGTAGCCACATTGGTGGACATGCCCGTGGTTTACATGATTATCTTGAAGAAGTACTTGGCCTTGAAAATAAACAAAATATATATGATGAACATAATGATACAAGTCATGAATTAGATATTATTGATACAGTCTATGCACTGATGAAATATCTAAAACAGCATCATATTCCAATGGCAATAGCCACAAGTAGTTATCGAGAAGAAATCCTACCTACATTTAACGCATTAGGATTAGATGAGTTTATAGATGTGATAGTAGGGCGAGAAGACGTAGAAGCGGTTAAGCCTAATCCAGAATTATATTTAACTGCGGTACAACGTTTAAATTATTCTCCAGCACATTGTTTAGCTATTGAAGATTCTGTTAATGGGGCGACAGCAGCAATGAATGCTGGGTTAGACGTCATTGTTAATACGAATGAAATGACTGTAGAACAAGACTTTTCAAATATTTCTTATATTGGTAGAGATATGAGTTTTAACGAGATTGTTACACGTTTTTTTGAAAAGGATAAGGAGTAGTATAGATGTCTTGGCAAATTATTATATTCTTTCTAGCCGGGCCCATTATTATAGGTATTGGTAATTTAGTACTCGGACCTATTTTTAAAAAGCACATTCCCTTTAGAGTTCAAGTACGCTCATTCATAGTTGGAACCATTATTTATTTAATTCTAGCAATGATAGGATACTTCCTACTCTTACAAGGAAAAATTTAAAATATAAAATCTTAAAAAATAGAACATTGAATTAAAAAAGGCGTAGAGGTGATTCAATCATGAATCACCTCTACGCTATTATATTGAGAATTAAGTCCCAACTTTTTTCTATATAATTATTTTTAAAATCACTGTTACGACTAATAATACGATAAGAATCAAATCGATACCAACCATGACGGTATATCGAGTAGCCTTTTGGCCTTGCGCTTTATTTTGTTTCATAGCGCTATAGTTTGGAATTAAACTTAGAAATAATAAAACGATAATTAAAATAATCCCAATAGTAATGGTCATTATTTAGTACCTCCATTTCGCTTTTCCATCCATTCCCAAATAAAACCAGCAATTATACCTACGATTAGACCAATAATTAAACCAATTTTCACAGTGAAAAATATTCCACCAATAATTAAGAAGATAACTAAAGCGATGGGCAACGTAATACCGAATTTAAGTTTACGTTCATCAGAATTAAATATTGAAAATACCACTATATAAAGTATAAAAAAAGCAATAGTAGCTATTAATGATCTAATTAATAACGGGTCAATAGTATCATGATGTGCACTAAAATAATTTAATAGGAAAAATAGTACTCCAAAAATAAGTGATATTTTAGCGCTCTTTTTTACTAACTTCTGCATTTAAATATGCTCCCTTAAATAATCTATCAAAAGTATATCATATTCTAGTTTCTACTTTGACTTACATACACAAGACAACATTAAAATAAAGCGACTGATATTTCAAAATTGAAGAAGAAAAATTGAAAAACGTAAAATTTATTCAAAAAAATTTATTTAGATATTTTGGTACTTTAGCATGCTAAAATGTTGTAAAATCAACGTTTTTTAAAAACGCTAAAAATATAATTGCAACAGTATTGGAAGCGATTTCAAAAATTTGTAAAAATTATGTTTTAATTTTGTCAAATTATAGTATAATATCCTCAATAAGGTAAGGGAACTTTTAGGGGAAAGCAAGAGATTGGGAATTGTTTGGGATTTGAATGCCAACGAACGATTAGTAAATGTTTTTTGAAAATTGTGTCGATTCGGACGTAGCTATCAAAATAAAAACAAGTCGTATCCTAGCTCTTAAAGACGAAAGTATTCATGCCTTAGATTTAATAGAGATGGGGTTATTTAAATGGATAACAATGAATTACATAGGGGGCTAAGTGCTCGTCAAATTAGAATGATAGCACTTGGTGGTACTATCGGTGTTGGTTTATTTATGGGAGCGACTAGTACAATTAAGTGGACAGGTCCTTCAGTTATTTTTGCGTATTTAATCGCAGGTATCTTTTTATTCTTAATCATGCGAGCAATGGGAGAAATGGTTTATTTAAATCCAACTACTGGATCATTTGCCACATTTGCAAGTGACTACATACATCCTGCTGCTGGTTATATGACGGCTTGGAGTAATATCTTCCAGTGGATTGTCGTAGGTATGAGTGAAGTTATAGCCGTTGGTGAATATATGAACTATTGGTTCCCTAATTTACCACAATGGATTCCAGGTGTCGTTGCTGTATTACTACTATTAGCTGCGAACTTAGCTTCAGTTAAAGCATTTGGTGAATTTGAATTTTGGTTTGCAATGATTAAAGTCGTAACAATTCTATTAATGATTGTTGCAGGTTTAGGATTAATCTTCTTTGGTATAGGTAACGGAGGACATGCGATTGGGATTTCAAATCTATGGTCTCACGGGGGCTTTATGCCAAACGGCTTCCTAGGTTTCTTCTTCGCTCTATCAATCGTCATTGGTTCATATCAAGGGGTTGAACTGATTGGTATTACAGCTGGGGAAACTAAAGATCCACAAAAGAATATTAAAAGCGCTGTTAATGGGGTTATTTGGCGTATATTAATTTTCTATATTGGTGCGATTTTCGTAATTGTATCTATCTATCCTTGGAATCAATTAGGAGATATTGGTAGTCCGTTCGTAGCAACATTTGCTAAAATCGGTATCACATTCGCAGCAGGTTTAATCAACTTTGTAGTATTAACAGCTGCATTATCAGGTTGTAACTCAGGTATCTTTAGTGCAAGTCGTATGATTTATACACTAGCTCAAAAAGGACAATTACCTAAAATCTTTACACGCGTTATGAAAAACGGTGTACCATTCTATCCAGTATTAGCGATTTCACTAGGTATCTTACTTGGCGCATTATTAAATGTTATTCTTCCTTTATTCGTTAAAGGCGCAGACAGTATCTTTGTTTATGTATATAGTGCATCAATCTTACCAGGTATGATTCCATGGTTTATGATTTTAATTAGTCACATTCGCTTTAGAAAATTACATCCTGAAAAAGTAGAAGGCCACCCATTCAAAATGCCTGGCGGAACAGTTGCTAGTGCGATTACAATTTTATTCCTATTAGTTGTACTTGTGGGTATGCTATTTAATAAAGAAACAGTCGTATCAGTTTTAATCGGTATTGTTTTCTTAACAGGCGTAACAGTTTATTACTTCGTTCGTGGACATCATAAAAGAGATGGATCACGCAAAGTAAAACAATAATTAAATCAACATTAAACAACACATAAAAAACGGTGGTGAATTTGATTTCACCGCCGTTTTTCTATAGTGATTAATGTTTTGAATAATGATTCAATGTTTAAATTCAATATGAGATAGGTATTTATGATAATTATCTAATGCCATCTTTGATTGTGTAATAAAGTCTAAAGATGACTGATAATTAAGTGCTATATAACGATAAAACAAGAGGTCGATCGTAAACATTTGAGCGAACAGAGACGTAGTTGTTCCCATACGCAATTCGTTTTCATCGGAATGTCCATAAGTCAAAACGATGTCTGAATGCTTGGCAACATGATTACTCTCAGAACTCGTAATCGTAATAATAGGGATGTTGTAGTTCGACACAACTTTAACTAAGGCATGTAATTCGCTTTGTTCTCCATTATTTGTAATTAAGACGACACAATCATCCTTATTATATGTCGATAACATAGTAGTAAATAAGTGAGTCTCTTGTATTAATTGTATATTTAGACCTATTCTTGAAAGTTTTTGATATAAATCAGTGGCACAGACAAACGACGTGCCATATCCGAATACAAATATTTTATTTGCCGATTTAAATCTCTTACATATATTGTCGATTGTCGTGTTATCTGTAAACGTTGAACTTCTTTGTAACGCATCTTCAGCTTGAAGAAAAAGTTTCTTTTTTAATGTGTCAATCGGTTCATCACGGACTAGTTCAATATTGTAAGGCGACATTTGTTTAGGAAAGAGCTTCTTTAATTCTGTTCTAATCTCTTGAAAATTAGCGTTAATTAATTTTTGACTATACCGATTCATTGTGGAAACGCTAATGTTAAGTTCATCAGCAATTTCTTGATTCGACATTTGAATGAGCTTCTGAGGTGAATTTAAAATAAAGCGCGATAATTTTTGTTCATTCTTCGAAAAAGAAGGATATTCTTCATCAATGATATATAAAATGTTTGTCATTTAATCACCTAATTTGTCTAAGTTTCTCTATTATTTAACCCTATCGTGAAAATAGGCACGGGCAAAAATCCCTGTATAACTTAAATTTTATAATGCGCGTAGGTGTAATAGCTCACTAAATACTATATTTTACGTCGCATCATGATATAAATTAATAACATATTTAATACACCATTAATGTGTTATAAACTCCCCATATATACTGTATAAAACGATGATTTCAGTAAAGGTGAATACACTTCGAAGGTTTAGGTTAATGATAAAGAATTGAACAACTAATATAATTCTCCCAAATATATTAGTTTATCGTTATAGTCCTTTTAAATAGGTGCCAGTTAAGTTAAAAACTCTATTCAAACATATCTAAATGCTAAGGTTTATGCAATGGTATGTTTCTATGCATTAAGATGACCATAAAAGTAACCTTCTATATTACTGTAATCACCTATAATTATACCTGTTTAACCTTGCTATTACAATTTACCTATATAATTAATAAATTATATATAATGTTTTTTATAAGTCATTTTGAAGTTCTTTAATTTTAAGATAGGTATGATAAATACGTTGTTGTCGTTTATTTAAATCACAAAGTAATGTGCCTTGTTGAAAGTTGTGAAGCGGTTGTTCAGAAAGTTCTATAAGTAATTTATAGTACAGATGATTGGGAGAAGTAGAGGACAATTGACTAGGTGCAATTGAGTAAATTTCTTCATTTAATACAGGATTTAAAGCATAGTTTTTAACTTCTTCGTTATAGTGTTCAATTGCTTGTAGAAGAGATGATTCATCCATAAAGTAGTAATATTTAATCTTTTCAATGAGTGTGATGAAATGGATTAAATGTTGTTGATAGTCTATAAATTGATTGGACATGGTTGTTAATGAACTCCTTTTTCTAGAGAGAATGAGTGGAGAATAATAAGAGGAGATGATGAATAAATCATCCAATCGAGAGACCTTAGTCTTCGTTCTCGACTGGATTTAGAAATTGCGTGTAGTTATCAGTAGAGATGTCATATGTTTTGATCATCTTTTCAAATGAATAAGAAATATCGTAAATATCAAGTACTGGAAGTTCGCGTGTACGGCCTAAACCAATCTCATAAATGATAGCTAACCAAACGCTGTCACGGCATAATAGACCGATAAAAATAACGTTCTCGGCAATTGTTTTAGAGCCATCGTTAAAATCAATTAGCATGACATTTCTTTCGGCACTATAGATTAAAATGTCAGAGAAAAGGTGAGGTAAGGTAACTTGCTCAGTATCTTCGAATTTAATTAAATCAGTCATATGGGCTAAATATTTACGAATGCGAGTGTTTGGAATTTTAAAACATTGCTTGATGATTGATTGAATTTCATTGGTATAAGGCAAAGTCGAATACGATTGACTTTCTTTTAAGGTTAAAAATAAGGCGATGAGTTGTTGTTCATCTAGCTTAAGTTGGATTTTATCTTCAGTTTCTTGAATTTGATAGCCACCAAGTTTGCCTTTGTGCGCATAAATTTGGACGCCTTGAGCTTCTAAATCAGCGATATCACGTCCGATTGTACGCACAGAAACATTTAATTGCTTAGCTAATTCTGTTGCATTCATTTTATGACCTTGTTGTATAGATGAAATAATTTGATTCTGTCTCTCCAATTTATTCACGTTGTACACCACCTATGGACATTACATATTACAATAATTATAACATAAGACTGGCAATGAAGACATTTATTAAATAAAAGTAGAATTTATTGCTAAAAATTAAGTTTTTAATAGGAAAACGCTTACAATTTTAGTTATTTTGTGCTAGTATATTATTTGTAACAGGGGAGAACGAGTTCAAACAAAGGGGTAGAAGCTATATAACAGATAGCTTATTGTGAATCGTTCGATTTACATCGAAACATCTTCAATATTTATTACTTACTTTCCTTTCTATTTGTCGGCTAGCAGAAGACTAGCCGATTTTTTTGTGTTTAAAATGCATACGTAAAAATAATATGATGTTATTGAATCATTTTGTCATTATACGAACATCATTATTAATAAAATAATTTAATCCAACAGTAATTATTAGTATACTTGAATATAATAAACTGAGACATCAATTTGAGGTGATAAAATGCAACATAACCGACTTCAATATATAGATAGTCAAATTATAGAATGGCTAAAACAGTTAGATGACGTGCTTCCTCATTTAATAAAAGAAATGACCACAGACACGAAAGTGGATCGTTTTGACCTAGTTACAAATGTTGATAAGCAATTACAACATCAATTTGAAAGCTATTTGGCTGAGCATTTTCCAGGTCATCAATTGTTAGGCGAAGAAAAGAATAACGATAATATCGAACCTTATGACGGTCATTTATGGATTATGGATCCTATCGACGGGACGGCAAACTTAGTTAAACAACAAGAAGATTACTGTATTATATTAGCTTATTTTGAAAATGCTGAACCAAAACTCTCCTATATATATGATTATCCGCATGACAAATTGTATAAGGCAATAGCAGGTGAAGGCGCTTATGTAAATGGAGAACCTATGACTTCACCGTCACATTTATCTTTAAACGATGCTATTATTTCATTTGGAAGCCAATATATGAATGAACAGACAGTGAAAGAATTATACAATGCGGCTTTTGGCGTGCGAAACATTGGATCATGTGGTTTGGATTCAGTGAGAGTTATTAAAGGACAATTTGGCGCTCATATTAATACAAATCCTAAACCATGGGATATAGCGGCACAATTTCTCTTTGCTAAAGAGCTTAATCTAGTGATGACACAATTAGATGGACAACCGTTAGATTATGCGACAAGTGGACCATTTATTATTAGTAACCCAGGTTGTTATAACGATATGATAACTATTTTAAATCGTAATGGGGGGTATCACAAATAGGCGTCAACGGCTTCTATTTTATTTAAAGTTACTACTCGAGACGTATAGTAAAATGTTAATTTTAATATATAATTAAAACGATATATTTCATAAAATAGAATAGGAGTGGTGGGATGCGTAGATCTCATAGAAGAATGAGCCTGCCCGTTAAAGTTTTACTTTGGTTTATTGGTATTTTGGCTGCTTTTGCAATCGTAGTAGTTATCTTTGTTGTTGCGAGTATATATATTACAGGTGGAAAGATTCATAATCCCCTGAATCGCCAACATTCAGAATTACGTTCGAAAAACGTAGATTTAAAAAATGGTGATCCATTTACAATCGCATTGTTCGGAGTGGATTCAGATGCACAACGTAAAAGTGCAAATGATGGAGAACGTAGTGATACGGTCATGTTATTATCTATTAATCCTAACAAACAGACGACTGAAATCGTCAGCGTACCACGTGATACGCAAGCTGAAATTGTTGGTCGAGGGACTACAGAGAAGATTAACCATGCCTATGCTTATGGTGGACCTACAATGGCTGTTAAATCTTTGGAAAAGTTAATGAACGTACCTGTTGATCATTATGCAACGATAGACATGGACGGGTTGCATGATATGATTGATGCACTAGGTGGCATAGACGTAGTAAGCAATGACACATTTACAGCTCATGGCACACATTTCGTTAAAGGAACAAAGACACATGTGGATGGAGATACAGCAATGTATTTTATTCGCAGTCGTAAAGAAGAGGGTGCCGGTGGAGACTTTGGCCGTCAAGAGCGACAACAACTGATTTTACAAGTGATGGCGAACAAAATGACAAGCGCTTCAGCACTTGCCCATTTCCCATCTTTAATTGGTGAAGTTCAAAAAAATGTAACGACAGATTTAACTTTAAGTGATATGAATGCTATTCGCAGTAATTATAAAAATGCTAATTCTACAGTGAACCGTCATCAATTAGAAGGTCAAGGTGGCATACAAAGCGATGGCTTATGGTATTTCATCCCTAACGACTCTTCTAAACAACAAGCAACTGATGTTTTAAATAACAACTTAAATAATTAATAGCAATATATTTATCTTGCTAGGGCAGGACTATGAAATCTTTGAAATTATAGTAGATTTTAGTCGCTGCTCTTTTTTTATGATTTTTTTAATATCCTAAGCTATTTTTTGAGTTAGTTAGTTTATTTTAAATTCTGATATTATAGTACATATACATCTTTGTAACTTAGTTATTAATGCATAATTAAGGTACATTAGAAAGTGAATTTAATTTTCAGAAATAAAAAAAGTTTAAAACAATACTTTAAATATTGAAAATATTTATGAAAGTCTTAACAATAATAGTGATAAGTTATACAATGAATGTAATTCTATGTTCAATATATGTGGGTATTGATGTGGAATATTAACTTAGTCTAAAGATTTTACGGAAAATTTATATATATGGGGTGGAGAGTATGCAAGAACATTTAATCGTGACGCTTGACGGTACAGATTATCTTGTAGAACCGGGAACGAGTTTACTCGAGTTTATTAAATCTCGTGATACTTTCGTACCTTCAATTTGCTATAACGAATCGATGGGACCTATCCAAACATGTGATACATGTATGGTCGAAATTGACGGCAAAATTGAACGTGCGTGTAGTACTGTTGTAGATCGACCTATGACAGTAAATACTCAAAATAATGATGTTAAAACGAGTCAAAAAGAAGCATTAGATAGAATTCTAGAAAAACACATGTTGTATTGTACAGTATGTGACTATAATAACGGAGATTGTGAAATCCATAATGCTATGGACGCGTGGGGCTTAGAAGAACAATCTTATGAATATAAAACAAAACCATATGAAAAAGATTATGGTCCATTTTATCGTTATGACCCTGATCAATGTATCTTATGTGGTCGTTGCGTTGAAGCGTGTCAAGACATCGAAGTTAATGAAACGATTTCAATCGACTGGGATCGCGAACACCCTCGTGTTATCTGGGATAATGATGTTCCAATTAACGAGTCATCATGTGTATCATGTGGTCAATGTGCAACAGTTTGTCCATGTAACGCTATGATGGAAGTGAATATGGAAGGTAACGCAGGTTACATGACAGATACTGAACCAGGTTCATTAGCTGCTATGATTGATTTAACTAAAAAAGCAGAACCAGGCGATGGATTACTATTCGCAGTATCAGATTCAGAAGCAGAAATGCGTAAAGAAAGAATTAATAAAACAAAAACAGTATGTACATATTGCGGTGTAGGTTGCTCATTCGATGTATGGACAAAAGATAGAGAAGTTCTTAAAGTACAACCTTCACATGATTCACCAGCGAATAAAATCGCTACATGCGTAAAAGGTAAATTCTCTTGGGGTCATATCAATTCAGACCAACGTTTAACTAAACCATTAGTAAGAAAAGACGGAGAATTCCACGAAGTTGAATGGGAAGAAGCATTAAATGTTGTTGCTGATAATTTCACTCGTATTAAGAATGAATACGGTGGCGATCATTTAGCCTTTATCGCTTCATCCAAAGGTACAAATGAAGAATCTTACTTAATGCAAAAACTTTCACGTCAAGTCTTTGGATCAAACAACGTAGATAACTGTTCAAGATATTGCCAAGCACCAGCTACTAAAGGATTATTCAGAACAGTAGGTCACGGCGGTGACTCAGGTTCAATCGAAGATCTTGAAAAAGCAGCAATGACGGTATTAATTGGAACAAATACTGCTGAAGCACATCCAGTTATCGCTTCTCGCATGAAACGTGCTCAAAAATTATTTGGCCAAAAAATGCATGTCTTTGATATAAGAAAACATGAAATGGCAGAACGTGCGGACGCTTTCTACCAACCTAAACCAGGTACAGATTTAGTTTGGTTAGGCGCAGCCACTAAATATATTATCGATAATGATTTACACGATAAAGCATTCTTAAGTGAATGGGTAGATAACTATGAAGAATACTACAAATCATTAGATTTATTTACAATGGATTTCGCAGAAGAAGCAACAGGCATTCCTAAAGAACAAATTATTAGCTTTGCTGAAGAAGCGGCTAAAGCAGAATCAATGTCAATCTGTTGGGCTATGGGTGTTACACAACAAGATATTGGTAGTGATACAAGTACAGCAATTTCAAACCTATTACTTGTAACTGGTAACTACAGAAAACCAGGCTCAGGCGCATATCCATTACGTGGTCATAACAACGTTCAAGGTGCCAGCGACATGGGTAGTATGCCAGACCAATTCCCTGGCTATCAAAAAGTTGCAGATGATGAAATTAGAGCTAAATTTGAAAAAGAATACGGTGTGGAATTAAATCCAACACCAGGACGAGACAATCACCAAATGATGGAAGGTATCCATAACGGAGATATTCAATCATTATACTTATACGGTGAAGATACTGGTATCGTAGATTCAAACATCAATTTCGTTCAATCCGCATTAGAAAAAGTAGACTTCTTAGTAGTACAAGATGAATTCTTAACGTTTACTGCAACATACGCTGACGTTGTATTACCAGCTAGTCCATCACTTGAAAAAGATGGTACATTCACTAATACTGAACGTCGTATTCAACGTATTAATAAAGCGTTACAACCATTAGGCGAATCTAAACCAGACTGGGAAATCTTCCAATTAATAGCACAGCGCATGGGTGTAGATTGGAATTATAGTCATCCAGGCGAAATCATGGATGAGATTGCACGCTTAACACCATCTTATTCTGGTGTAAGTTACGACCGTTTAGAAGGATTCAATAGTTTACAATGGCCTGTAGCTCCAGATGGTACAGATCAACCAACATTATATTTAGACGGTTTCAATTTTGAAAATGGACGTGCCAAATTATTCCCATTAACATTTGATAACTTCTTTAAAGAAGATGAAGTTTACGATTTACATGTTAATAACGGACGATTACTTGAACACTTCCACGAAGGTAATATGACATATCAAACTGAAATGATTAAATATAAAATGCCAAATGCATTCGTTGAAATCTCACCAGAACTTGCAAAAGAAAGAGATATTCACGAAGGTGCGGAAACACGCTTAATTTCTGAAACTGGAGAAGCAACATTGATTGCTACGGTAACAGATCGCGTTAAAGGTAAAGAAATTTATATTCCATTAAATAATGACGCTATGTCAAATGGTGATTTAGGTGCTATCAACAAACTAACAAATAGTGATGTCGATAAATATACTGATACACCATCATATAAACGTACAAGTTGTCGTATGGAAGTACTAACTAGAAAAGGTAAATCACCATTAAACCCTACAAACTTCCGTGTTGATAAAGAACGTAATCCTCAATATAGTGTCCAAGTACAGAAAAAATGGGAGCGTCAAGACTATGTCTTCCCTGGAAATGTGGTGGATAAATAATGGCTGAAAGAATAACAAAGATTAAACGTTTAGAAAAGTCAGAAGAACAAATCAAACTTGAAAGTTTAAACGAAGTCACTGATGCGATTGCTGAAAATAAAGATAG
This sequence comes from Staphylococcus sp. acrmy, assembly GCF_022690565.1. Lineage (NCBI taxonomy): Bacteria > Bacillati > Bacillota > Bacilli > Caryophanales > Staphylococcaceae > Staphylococcus > Staphylococcus sp. acrmy. The sequence continues at coordinate 133,918 of NZ_JALCVE010000004.1, forward strand.
TATTTTAAAAGCCATCCGTATCGTTAAAGCCTTAGACGATGCCAAAATTCTTGATTTAATGAATGGCGGTATTAGAGGCCGTCAAGTCATTGTAAATAAATTTATGACTGAATTAAATAAAGATTTATATGCAGGTTTAATTACTAACTTGGCACCTATGGTCTTTATGTTAGGCGAATTAAATGTTCAAGAATTAAGTCAATTCTTAAATAAATTGAATAAAGGTTTACATGTTGCTAACCAAGCTAGCCCTAACGCTAAAACAAGTGTGCGTAGTTTAATGGGCGTGCTTAAAGATGACGATATGAACCGTAGTTTAACTTACATGTTGAATTTACTAAAAGGTATGTCTCGAGGCGAAGACTAGGCTCTAACAATTTAAAGAATCTCTATTGAGAAATGCATGGTTTCATGTAGTTCTTGATAGAGATTTTTCTTTGAAATTTGATTATAATTTAACAGTACTTTCATATTGAATTATGGTAAGGTGTACTATATATTAAATTTTAAAAATGAGGGGTGAGGACCTATTCATCCAAATATAATTAAATTAATGGCTATCGTTTCTAACGTATTTATCGTATTAGGGATTATCTTCTTAATTATGATGCAATTAATGTTAGCTATTTCGATGTTTGCTGTTTCTCTAGCAATTAGTCTAGTGATTTTTAACGTTTTATTCCGTGACCGTACAGGAATGAAGATAATTATCAATCTATCGTTTGCGATTGTCGTTATCGTTATCATTATTACATATTTCTTTTTAACTTAATTAGGCACACAAAGGATTGTAGCGCACATGAAAAAGAAGTTTAATTTACGTTTATCTATAACTATACTTATTCTTTTATTGGGTATACTCATTGTCTTGTTAGTTATCAATCAAACTAATATTCTACGTGAAGATCGGCAGTTTACTTTTCAAGAAGCAGTTCAAAAGCAAACACAACCCAGTGTATTAAATACGATTGATAAGAATGGGAAGTTTGTCGATGCACAAGAGAGTGAAGTTGAACAAGCAATGAAGATTACTCATAAAGATAATACATTAAAGTACATGGATATTTCTCAAAAAGTACCAATGTCTAAAAGTGAAGTTAAAACTATGCTAAAAGGACAGGGAATTCTTGAAGACCAAGCGAATGCTTTTATCAAAGCTCAAGACAAATATGATGTGAATATTATTTATTTAATTAGTCATGCACGTGTAGAAACTGCAAATGGAGATTCAGAACTTGCCAAGGGTATTAAAGATGATGGGAAACGTTATTATAATTTCTTTGGTGTAGGTGCTTTTGACGAGAATGCAGTACATACAGGTAAAAGTTACGCTAAAGAACAAGCATGGACATCGCCTTATAAAGCTATTCTAGGCGGGGCAAAGTTTGTGCGTACACAGTATTTCGATAATGAGCAAATAACACTGTATCAAATGCGTTGGAATCCTCAACAACCTGGGGAACATCAGTATGCAAGTGACGTGGCTTGGGCTGATAATGTAGCCCATTATATGAAAGCATACTATGAACATTTTGGTATCAAGAAAGATCATGTACGTAAAAATTATTATGCTTCTTAAAGACGGGACATCGGCTACAATGACTTAAACGTGTTTAATACCTAAGTTAAAATATCAATAATATATAAGAATTTGAATTTTGAGGTGTAAATAAATGAAGATTGCAATAATAGGTGCTGGCATCGGTGGGTTAACTACTGGAGCACTTTTACAAGAACAGGGGCATGAGGTAACGATATTTGAAAAGAAATCAAATATTAGTGAAGTTAGCGCCGGTATTGGTATCGGTGATAATGTGCTCAAAAAGTTAGGCACACATGATTTGGCTAAAGGTATTAAAAATGCTGGTCAAAATTTATCAGCAATGAACGTGTTTGATACGAAAGGACGCATGTTAACTGCTGCTAAATTAAAAGAAGGTACACTGAATGTGACATTAGCACGCCAAACATTGATTGAGTTAATCCACTCTTATGTTCAACCTAACAGTATTATGATAAATTATGAAGTAATGAAAGTGGATAATCATGAACAAGATGTGATGGTTCACTTTTCAAAACATGCGAGTCAGACATTCGATTTATGTATTGGGGCAGATGGAATCCATTCAACGATTAGACAAACGGTTAATCCTAGCGCCAAAGTGCTCTATCAGGGGTATACATGCTTCCGCGGTTTAGTAGAAGAAGCGGATTTGAAAAATCGTGAAACTGCAGATGAATATTGGGGCACGCGAGGACGTGTAGGCATCGTACCTTTAATTAATAATCAAGCTTATTGGTTTATTACAATTAATGCTGCTGAAAAGGACGCTAAATATTCAACATTTGAGAAACCTCATTTACAAGCATATTTTAATAATTATCCTAATGAAGTACGCCAAATTTTGGACAAACAAAGTGAAACGGGCATTCTTCAACATGATATGTACGATATGAAGCCGTTAAAAACATTTGTCTACGGTCGTACACTATTGCTAGGTGATGCAGCCCATGCGACTACGCCGAATATGGGACAAGGCGCAGGCCAAGCTATGGAAGATGCCATTGTATTAGCTAACTGTTTAGCGGAGTATGATGTTAATAAAGCACTAACACGTTATGATAAATTGAGAGTTAAACATACTGCAAAAGTTATTAAGCGTTCTAGAAAAATAGGCACAATTGCGCAAAAAGATAATAAGTTGACCGTTAGCCTACGTAATGGCTTAATGAAACGTATGCCTAAGCGTTTAGTTAGTGGTCAAACGAAGTTTTTATATAAAGCTAAAAGTAAATAAAGTGATAAAAGAAGGACCTGCTTCTATGAGTATTTGTTCACCCATAGAATCAGGTCCTTAATATTATTTCATATTACTTGTTAACGACAAATTGAGGTTCATCGCCATTTAATTTTTTGATTGTATCATTTGCGACAATTTTAGACATCATATCTCTAGCTTCGAATGTTGCATTACCGATATGTGGTGTGATGACTACATTATCTAATGATTTTAATCCTTCAGTAATTTCAGGTTCAAATTCATAAACATCTAATGCTGCACCTTCGATGTCTTTATTTTCTAAAGCTTTAACTAACGCTTCTTCGTTAACAATAGGGCCACGTCCAGCGTTAACTAAATATGCTGTAGATTTCATTTTTTTGAATTGTTCAGTATCAATCATATGATGTAAATCTGGATTGTAAGCTGCATTGATTGTAATGAAGTCAGCATTTTCTAATAACGTATTTAAATCAACGTATTTAGCCCCGATTTCACGTTCTTTTTCTTTCTTTTGATGAGGGCCAGTATATAAGACGTCCATATCAAAGGCTTTAGCACGTTTAGCTACTGCGCCACCAATTTCACCTAAACCGATAATACCAATTGTTTTACCTGAAACTTCATGGCCTCTAAAGAATAGTGGAGCCCAACCGTCGAATCCTTTTGTACGAGATAATTTATCACCTTCTACAATACGACGAGCTACTGCTAAAACTAATCCGAATGTTAATTCAGCAGTTGCCGCTGTAGAAGCTTTAGGCGTGTTAGTAACGTCGATATCTTTTTCACGTGCATATTTCACGTCAACGTTGTTAAACCCAGCGCCATAGTTAGCAATGATTTTAAGATTTTTACCGCTATCAATCACTTCTTGATCGACATTAGTAGATAATATACTAATTAAAGCTGATGCATCTTTAACACCTTTCTTAAGTGTTTCTTTATCAATGATGCCTTCACCTTCATACATCTCAACTTCGAAATGTTCTTTAAGTAGATTCAATCCCGCTTCAGGAATTGCACCGGCAATATATACTTTTTCCATTACACTCACTCCTTAATGAATACTTCTCCCTTAGTATAATAAAAGAAGTAAGCGTATACAAATTAAATTGTTATCAGTTTTATTGAATAAGTCTTAAGCCTATTACTGAGACGATTATAAGGAAAATAAAAAATAGCCGACTAAAATGAGTTGATTCTCTATAAAATATCATACCTATGATGGCACCACCAGCTGTTCCAATACCTGTCCATATTGCATAAGCAGTACCCATTGGTATAGTATTCATTGCTACTTTTAATGTACTGAAACTAAGAACAAATGTTATAGCCATTAAGACGATATAGAAACGTTTTTTTGTTCGAGATAATTCATTTAATAAAATAACGCCTAACACTTCAAATAAGCCAGCGACTATAAGAAATAACCAAGCCATATTAATGACCTCCTTCAACATCATCATTAGTAGACAGTTTTAAACCAATGATTCCGATAAGAAGTAATAAGAGAAGGGAAATTTTTGAAAAAGTAAACGGCTGGTTGAAAAATATCATATCAACGATTACAGTTCCTGCCGCACCTATACCTACAAAGACGGCATAGACAGTGCCTACAGGTAAATATTTAGAGGCAGAAAGCATTAAATAAAAGCTTAATGCTATGAAAATAAGTGTGAATAACCACGTTATAATATTATGGGCGTTGTTTAAACCAGTAACCCATACCACTTCTACAAGTCCCGCCAACACAACTTTAAGCCATTGCATGACTATACCTCCATTTTAAAAGTCTAATATAAGTATTTTCTCAAAAGAGGTCATCTTGCGCAACGTAAACAAATAAGAGAGAGTGGTAACAGACATCTATTAGACTTGCAAAGATGTCTGAGAACACTCCCTCTTTAAATCATTATGATAAATGGATGTAATTAAAAGAACTTGCTTGTGAAGCGGAAATCGTACGTGTGTCTTTAACGTATGGGCCACCATTATAGTTCATTTCTGAAACAGTGATAGAACCATCGTCATTCACACTTTCTACATAAGCCACGTGACCATAAGTTCCGGCAGAAGATTGCATAATTGATCCTTCTTCTGGGTTATTATCTACCGTATAGCCGGCTGATTGTGCAGCGCTAGCCCAGTTATTAGCATTACCCCAAGTACTACCAATACTACCTCCAACTCTGTCATATACATACCAAGTACATTGACCGGCAGTGTATAAATTACCAGATGTAGATGAAGTTGTTTGAGTTGATGTAGATGTTGTAGAAGATGAAGTTGTTTCACTTGTGTTTGATGATGAACTAGTTGACTGAGTACTAGTCGCAGTTGTATTTGAGTTAAACGATTGTTGTTTAAATTGAGTTTGTTGATATCCTCTTGAATGATGGTTGAATTGAGGATTCCATTGTTGATTTGAATGATGATAACCTTGTGGCATAAATTGGCCTTGTTGTTGTGCGCCATGATGTTGTCCTTGAGGTTGTGGTGCATGATTATATTCTGCAGCATCTGCATGATTAGCATTAATACCTAATGCTGAAATACCAATACCTGCTGTTAAAGTTGAAATTGTAATTATTTTTTTCATAGTAATAAGTCCTCCCAAAATTTGTATTCAACACTGGTTTGTTTAGCGAAATGTTGAATAGTTATTATGTTTCATTAACTGTCGCTCCCAACGACAACTCATACTTTAGCAAATTAATTGAGAGGTGTGTGCAATGTTACGATTTCGTAAATGAAATACAAAACCCTTGAACAACTCCGTAATAATAGAGCGTCCAAGGTTACAGGCTGTAACAATACGTGATTAATGCATGGTTTCTACATTAATCTAATATCATACAGTAAATTTTAAATGTTTATTGTTACAACAGTTTGTAACAATAGGTGCCAATCGATTTATTTGAAAAAGCGAATTGATAGCGGTACCACATATTCTTTTCCACCAAAATACTTAACACAAGCGACGATGTGGAAAATAAAATAAAGAATTGAAAGTACAAATACTGCTATAAAAAGAATGATTAATAAGATGACGCAAATAATACTAAGGGCATCATTATTAAATAAGAATCCAAGATAAACAGGAATAAAACATAATCCGAGTACGACATTCCAAATAAAGTATGAAATGAGCATATTGAAGTAATTCTTACCAGCTTTATCAATTAAACGTGAATCATTACGCTTGATAGCCCAAATAATAATCGGACCAATAATAGAAGTAAAGAAGCCTAATAAAAATATCAACATAGACATTAAACGTGCATCTTGTTCATTATCTCTCATAATTTCAGTACGCTGCGAATCATTATATTGTTCTTGCATGAGAACACTCCTTTTTTTATTATCATTCATCCTTAATATAACAAACTTCTCCAAAGAACGTTAGCCTAGTTTCTAAAATTGAACTAGTTCACACACAAGTGTTTATTATTAAGGGAATTTGGATATATATTATCAAGATATTAATGCAGAGTGGGGCATGTGTATTTGGTGCTCTAGAAAACTAATAAACGGTGTCCCAACCTCTATTTCTAGTTGATTTTTGTCGGGGCGAGACTACGAAATCTTTTAAATTATTTAGATTTCTGTCTCGCTTCCTTTATTTATGAAATTATTAGAACAAGTAATGAATCTGATTTTAAACGTGTTATTCTTTATATCGCTCAAGGGGATGAAATAGAAATCTACAGTTTCAATTACTTTGAGTTCTTTTAATTAAGATAATTATGACATCTCTATGATAGAAAAAGATAAAGGAGTTATTAGTATGAAAATAGCAGTTATAGGTTCAGGTAATGGTGCTGTTACAGCAGCAGTAGACATGGTAGATCAAGGACACGAAGTTAAATTATATTGCCGAAATTCTTCCATTAAAAAGTTCAATACCGCTTTAGAAAAAGGTGGATTCGATTTTAATAATGAAGGAGAAGAAAAATTTGTTCCTTTCACTGATGTCAGTGATGATATTGAATACGTTCTTAAAGATGCGGAGATTGTACAAGTAGTTATCCCGTCTTCATATATAGAATATTATGCAGAAATTATGGCTGAACATATTACTGATGACCAACTCATCTTCTTTAATATAGCCGCTGCAATGGCTTCTATTCGTTTCATGAACGTACTTGATGATCGTCGCGTAGATGTCAGTCCAAAATTTGCTGAAGCGAACACGTTAACTTACGGCACACGTGTTGATTTTAACGAAGCACGTGTAGACTTATCTTTAAATGTTCGTAAAGTCTTCTTCTCTACTTTTAATAAAAAAGAATTAAGTGACAGTTTCGAAAAAGTTAGTCAAATTTATCCTTATCTAGTGAAAGAAGAAAATTTATGGAAGACGAATCTTGAAAATGGTAACCCTGAAGTTCATCCAGGACCAACATTATTAAACGTTGGCCGTATTGATTATGCCGATTCATTTGCATTGTACAAAGAGGGAATTACGAAACATACAGTGAGATTACTACACGCTATTGAGTTAGAACGTCTAACACTTGGTCGTAAATTAGGATTTGAATTATTAACAGCGAAAGAAGCCCGTATACAACGTGGCTATTTAGAACGTAAAGACGAAGATGAACCATTAAATCGTTTGTTTAATACAAGTCCAGTATTTTCACAAATTCCTGGTCCTAATTCCGTACAAAATCGTTATTTAACTGAAGATATCGCTTACGGACTTGTACTATGGTCTAGTTTAGGACGTGCAATTGACGTGGAGACACCGAATATTGATGCAGTGATTATGATTGCTTCAACGATTTTAGAACGTGACTTTTTCGAAGAAGGACTTACAGTTGAAGAACTTGGTCTTGAAAAGCTAGGACTAGAATAAACTAGTCAGGTAAGATACTAGATTACGAAAATTTAACACTATCAATCGAACAATAACTATTTATTAAAGAAAAGAGGTCTTGTATCAAATAAGGGGAAGGGAGCTTGTGTATGAAAAGAACACCAACATTTTTGGAGGCTATCTCCACTATCATTGTAATGGTAATTGTTGTAACAACGGGATTTATTATTTTTGATATACCTATTCAAGTATTGCTCCTTATTTCTTCTGCTTATGCTGCATTTATAGCAGTACGAGTAGGACTGAAATGGGAAGATTTAGAAGAAGGTATTACGAAACGCTTAACTACAGCTATGCCTGCTATATTTATTATTTTAGCCGTTGGGATTATTGTAGGTAGTTGGATGTACTCAGGTACCGTGCCGGCGCTTATTTATTACGGATTGAAATTTTTAAACCCACACTATTTCTTAGTTTCAGCATTTATTATTTCAGCTATATGTAGTCTTGCGACAGGTACAGCTTGGGGTTCTGCCTCTACGGCAGGTATTGCGCTAATATCCATCGCTGGCCAATTAAATGTCGATTTAGGGATGGCAGCCGGCGCTATTATCTCTGGTGCAGTGTTTGGCGATAAAATGTCACCCTTATCTGACACAACCAACTTAGCTGCTTTAGTGACTAAGGTAAATATCTTTTCTCATATTAGAGCAATGATGTGGACAACTATACCCGCTTCTATTATTGGACTAGTAGTCTGGTTCTTTGCTGGTCTAAGATCTAAAGGAAGTGTAGATTCAAAGCAAATTAATCATTTGCTCGATGAATTATCAAGTATCTATCATCTAAATTTCTGGGTATGGATACCGTTAATTGTTATTGTTATATGTTTAGTATGTAAAGTGTCAACCGTGCCTTCAATGTTGGCTTCGAGTATAACGGCTATCGTTATTGGGACGTTCGCTCACCAATTTAATATTGTAGATGGTTTTAAAGCGACATTTAATGGTTTTACACCTGCTATGACTGGCCATACTCATATCTCAGATAATGCTAAAACGCTGTTAGAACAAGGCGGAATGATGAGTATGACGGAGATTCTTGTAACGATTTTCTGTGGTTATGCGTTTGCTGGAATAGTGGAAAAATCTGGATGTCTAGATGTGATGTTACAAACAGTAGCTAAAGGCGTGAAGTCAGTAGGGACATTGATATTAATAACAGTCGCATGTTGTTTAATGATGGTCTTTGCTGCTGGTGTCGCTTCAATTGTTATTATCATGGTTGGCGTATTGATGAAAGACATGTTTGAAGATATGAATTTAGATCGAAGCAATCTTTCACGTACACTAGAAGATTCAAGTACAATGGTGCTTCCACTTATACCATGGGGAACATCAGGTATTTATTATACGCAACAATTAGGTGTATCAGTAAATCAATTCTTTATTTGGGCAGTGCCATGTTATTTATGTGCCATATTAGCAGTCTTTTACGGCTTTACAGGTATAGGAATTCGTAAAAAATCAAATTAATTATAATTTTATGTTTAATTTATGTATAAAAAAGAAATATATTTATATGTTAGAACAGTAAATAGATATTATTGTAGCGATGATATTTATCCCTATAAGGTTTTAACTGTAAATATCCTCGAAATATTCAAAAGTAGTGGATTCAATTTTTGTAGCGAGAATTGAATCCATGAACGATGAGTAAATGAATTTATTAACAACAAGTTTAATAGATATAACTCAATCATGAAATAATAAATTTATTGTAAGAATATAGCTAGATTAGAATAAGAGACTAAGCCATTAACATAAAAATGGTTTAGTCTCTTATTTTTTGCAGTAGTTATCCGAAATGAAAATGCGTTTGAGCCACACTTTCTTCATTTCTAGACAATATTACCGGGGTGGGACTACGAAATCTTTGAAATTACATTAGTGTCCCACTCCCTAGATTACTGTCACTGCTCTCTAATAAAAAAAACGCAAACCATCTCATTGTTAAATGAAACGGTTTGCGGAAGTAAAGTTTATTTAAAATATATTATAAGTTCATATTAGTGAATGTAGTTGTATGATGAAGCTTGGCTAGCTGAGATTGTACGTGAAGTAACAACACCTACACCGTGACCATAGTTCATTTCTGATACTGTAACTGAACCGTCACTACCAACACTTTCAACGTATGCAACGTGACCGTATGCACCTTGAGAAGTTTGTAAAATAGCACCAGCTGAAGGTGAGTTGTTTACAGTGTAACCTGAAGCTGCAGCAGCGTTTGCCCAGTTATTAGCGTTGCCCCAAGTTGAACCAATTTTACTGCCAGCTCTTTCGTATGCATAGTAAGTACATTGACCACTAGTGTATAAATTACTACCTGAGCTTGCAGAGTTAGAAATTGATACGCCATTTGAACGTGATGATGGTGCAGTTGTAGTTGTTACTTTGATGTTACGATCTGAAGTTGAGTAACTAGCACCCATGCCACCAGTACGTTGTGCATTTGAATTATATGATTGAGTATTATTGTTATTGTTGTAGCTATATGAATAATTTGAATTGTAGTTGTTGTAATTATTATTACTGTAGTTGTTGTTTGAATAATTTGATTGACTAGAGTGATTTACTTGATCAGGGCTCCAGTTACCTTTCCAAGTGTAATGGTAATTACCTTGTTGGTCGATAGTGTAAGAATAGCTATAAGATGTTGGATCATTTGGGTTATAACCTTGTTCAGCTGCGTGAGCTTCGTGACCATGTCCAGCGATAGCGATTGTAGCAACTCCTGCAGTAGCGATTGTAGCTGTAGCGATTTTTTTCATTGTAAATATCCTCCTGAGAATTAAATTAATTTCTATTTATTATTTAATAGTCATTTGATGACCCTTGAGTCCCTTGTTTCAATGTTTCTTAACGACAAAACATACTTTATCAAAAAAATTTGAGTTTGTGGGCGTTGTTATCATTTTGTAATTTTTTGCTAATATTATGTTTTGACATACATACTTTTAGTAATGTTTTGTAATTTTAAAAAACATTGATATATCAATGTTTGGAGATTATTATGAAAAGAATACTCATTTCTTTGTAATCTTATTGTAAAAAAATAGCAAACTTTATTTCTGAAGAAATAACTATAAAAATCATATATTTTGTGCGATATTTTTACATATAAAACACATTTATGTGCTACTCGTGGTTAAAATCAAATATGAACTAGGTAAAAAAGCGTATACTATTTTTGCCAAAAGTGATGTTTTAAGTGCGCTATATATATAATTTTATTTGAATAAGGTAATAAAGTGATATAATTAGTCAAAAATTTGCTACTGGTAATGCCGAAAGAAAACATACAATTATATATGAAGATAGACATTCGAGGAAGAATGAGGTTGAGACAAAGTTTATCAATTTTTAAGAGTATAACTATTAATGTCTCATCCTCAGAATAGCTAAAGAAGTTATTGGGGAGGTAACTCTATTTCTATTTATGTCATGTCTTTATATATTATAAAGTGAGAGGACGTACGTATGATTGATAACTTTTCGGTAAAACTTTTAAAAAATATAAAGATAAGTAGGCAAAAGGAATCGAATATAAAATTAATCTATTGGTTAAAAGGTTCAGGCGTAGTTAATTTAAACTTAGACAAATTTCAAATGAAGTCTAGCGATTTGATGTTTGTCATGTTAAATGACTTATACTCAATTGATGGTGAAGAGGATTCTTTTGTAGTATTGATTGAAATAGCCTTTAAAGATTATTTAAAATTTGCTGATGATTACATTAGATTAAACGGGCATAAATTTTCATCAATTGAAAGAAGACAGTTAGAACCATTTATTATAAATTTACTTGAATTTGAAAGTCGGAAACCGCATATATTGCATATTAAAGATAAATTAGTGAAACACTTGTGCGTAGAGTTAGGCTATATTCAACGTAAACGTCGGGATAGTTATAAATTGGAAAATACGTTAATCGATGAAATGCATGAATATATTATTGAACATCATGCTCAAAAAATTAATAGGCAAGAACTTGCAAATTCTTTGAATATGTCTGTAAAAGAAGTGAGCGAGGCTATAAAATATCATACGCCATACAATAATATTACTCAGTATATCAATGATGTGAGATTGAAATTATGTTTGATAGACATATTAAAAACGAATGCGCTAATTCAAGATATTGCCTTCGACCATGAATTTAATCATTACCCACGATTCATTGCTTTATTTAATAACAAATATGGCGCAACGCCGGGGCAAATTAGGAAGAATAAGCAACTTATACATTATAATAGTTCAGAAACGATAGAAATTCCATTTGATAAGGAAGCACAATTGTTAATAGCCGAAGCTAAAAGTAATTATTATTAGAAAATGGAAAATGGATTCTTTGTACTTTTCAAAAGAGATTAATAGTTCACTAAATTAAGGTTTCAACAATTATTATGAATTTCGAATAGTGAAGAATCATTGTTCCATTGTTCGAGAGTGTTTAAATCGGATGTTTTGTCCTAAACATATAAGATAAAAAGTTGAGTGTGATGTTGTTAAACAAAGCGTTATTCATATTAGATAGTATTGATACTCTCATCTAATTAATACTTATATGTGAAGATAATGATATTTAAAAATGCTACAATACCAAAATGTCTATCTTTAAAACGATGCTTAAAGGAAGCATTAAGTTAGGACATGAGGTGGCAAGTATTATGAATAAAAAGAAGATTGAAACACTCTTATTTTATTTGATGTTCTCAAAAGCTATTAACGCAATATTAAAGTACACACATAATCTAAATCTTGAACATTTAATGATACTAAATGAAATCATCAACTATTACCAAGTACAACATCAAGGTATTTATATTGAAGACTTAATTAAAAAAGTGGAATTATCTAAAAGAAATGTGCGCTATCATTTAGAACAACTTTACCATTTAAAATGGATTATTAAATTGCGTGATGAGGTGGATCAAAGAAGGATATTAATTCTTCCCATTGCGCAATATCAAGAAAAATTACAAATATTATTTTGTGAAGTTGAAGAATTGTTAAAAGTAAGATACCTCAATAAGCATGAAGATTTTAAAATTTTAGTAGAACTTTCTTATATTACTATTGTTTATCAAGCATTAAATCGAGTTAAATTAGTGGGGGAACGGTTTGATTTAACATTAGATGAAATATTTGTATTAGGAAAACTAACTACCCATCAAGAAGTGAGTTCTTTAAAAGCATTTCAGGCCTTTTCACATCACTATTTAATTTGCATCAATTCAATTCTTAATGGTTTATATCAAAAAGGGTATATAATAAAATATAGAAAGCCAGAAGATGAACGCATGGTGTATATAAAATTTTTAGAGTCTCAACTCAATAAAACAGAAAGCTTATTTGCTGAATGTTACAATGAGTTTCAAGCGGAAATGAAATCAATTTTTATAACATAGACAATAAGGAGTATCAAAATATGATTTTAGATAATGTAAATCCTGATGATTTATTCCCAACTGAACAAAAAGGACCCTCTGTATTAGGAATGATTGAATACAGTGTACAAGGGCAAAGCGAATTTGAAGGTGCCTTCATTGCGACTTCAGAACGTTTAATAATGAATGTGGATATGAATGGACAATTTTATTATAGAAATATCCCTTATAATGAAGTAGAAGCTATTGAGTATGATGGCCAAAATATTACATTTACTTTTAATATTGGCAAGGTACCGATGAAACAAATTCAAACAGAAGATGTTAAAACTTTTGTTGAATATGTAGAAGCAAAAATTAAATAACGATATATAACTAGGAATGTTTGTACGATGTAATAAATAGCGACAAACTTCCTAGTTTTTTATTTCATTTTTTTAGTATTGAAGATTAATTGATTAAGTATAATTTAATTTAGTCAACGTGTTTTTATTATGTAATATCATTTTAAGTTCATAAAAACATTGAAATATTATACTTAAATATTATAAAATAAATTTTATAGCATTAGAAATCTTTAGTTAGTAGTAAATAGTACACGAACCTTGTAGCAACAAGACGTACATCGGAGGAGTGGTTTAGAATATGGGACAAATTAAAGATATTAATGATTTAGTTAATGCAACATTCCAAGTTAAGAAATTCTTCAAGGATACTAAAAAGAAGTATAATTTAAATTATGAAGAGATTTATATTTTAAATTACATAGCTAGAAGTAAAACAAATGAAATAACTTCGAAAGAAATCGCAACGTATTCAGAGTTTAAACCTTATTACTTAACTAAAGCATTACAAAAATTGAAAGATTTACAATTATTATCAAAATAACGTAGTATTAGAGATGAAAGAATTGTTATTGTTTACGTTACTGATGAGCAACGTGAAAAAATTAATAAGTTGATTGCTGATCTTGAAAAATATATTAAATAATCAACGAGTAATCTACTTACACCCAGTCTTAAGTTGAGGATGAAATTCTCTTAAACTTAAGACTTTTTTATTTGGCTATAGTTATAAGTGGCATTCTTTAACTTATAAATGTTGAGTGGTAAACTAAGAATAAATAACTAAGATAATGAATAGGTGATGTAAGTGATAGATTTATTTTTAATTAATAGTGAGTTACAAAAAAAGTGGATTGAGAAATTTAAAACAATTGAAGATACTTTTAAAGAAAGAGCAGAATATAATGATTTACATTCAACATTTCCATTTGAAAATATCGAATGGCTTGTTAAAGAAGGCTATAGTTTACTAACACTTCCGGTTGAATACGGAGGAGAAGGCGCTACGATTGAAGATATGGTAGTTTTACAAAGTTACTTGGGATCAATTGATGGAGCGACTGCGCTTTCAATTGGTTGGCATTTAAGCGTGGTAGGCCAATTATATGAGCAAAATATGTGGCAACAAGAAATGCTTGATCAATTTGCCGAAGAAATTAAAAATGGCGCACTTGTTAATAGAGCGGTAAGCGAAGCGGATACAGGAAGTCCTACACGTGGCGGCCGACCTGCAACACATGCCGTTAAAACGGAAAAGGGCTATCAATTAAACGGAGTTAAAACATTTACCTCAATGAGTAAAGCACTCACGCACTATATCGTGGCTGCTTACGTTGAGGAACTCGAAGAAGTAGGTTTCTTCTTAGTACCTCGTGAATTCAAAGGCGTAGAAATAGCTGATAATTGGAATATGATTGGCATGAGAGCCACAGAAAGTCATGATTTAGTATTAAATGATGTGATTGTACCAGATGAGTATTTCGTAGAAGGAAAGCGTAAACCTCAACCTAATGGCTGGATATTACACATTCCAAGCACGTATTTAGGTATAGCACAAGCAGCAAGAGATTATGCAGTGGAATTTGCTAAAAGCTATGGTCCAAATAGTATTGAAGGAACTATTGCCAATCTTCCCACTGTGCAACAAAATGTTGGTAAAATGGAATCATTATTACTTTCAGCACGTCATTTCTTATGGAGTACTGCTAAAGGCTATCAAACTAATGAAGATAATCCTAACGTCTGGAACGAGACCGCAGCCAGTAAGGTCCTTGTAATGAATCAAGGATTAACAGTCATAGATTTAGCTATGCGAATTGTTGGAGCGAAAAGTTTAGAGATGGAACGTCCATTACAACGTTATTATCGCGATATGCGCGCAGGTTTACACAATCCTCCAATGGAAGACGCTGCTTACACTAATATTGCAAAATCAGTATTAGAGCTGTTTTAAACCTAACAACTAAAAATATATTGAAATTTATTAATTAGTCTCATCTGTTTATTGTTATGAGACTAATTTTTTATTTTTTAAATATTTAAAAATTCTATTGTAAATATCAATTGCTTCATGTATAATTTTGATGAAATTGATAATCGTTTTCAATAGGAGGATGTTATGAAAAAGTTAATTTTTCCATTGATTGCTTTAATCATCGTGTTAGCTGCATGTGGCAATAACGGTGGTTCAGGTGATTCAAATAAATCAGATTCAAAAGAAGAAACAAAGTCATATAAATTAGATAGTGGTAAGTCAATTAAAATTCCTAAAGATCCTCAACGTATTGCAGTAGTAGCACCTACGTTTGCAGGTGGTTTACATAAATTAGGCGCTAACATCGTAGCAGTTAACAAACAAGTTGATCAAAGCCCAATTTTAAAAGATAAATTTAAAGATACTACTAAAATCGGTGACGAAGACGTAGAAAAAGTAACTAAGAAAAAACCAGATTTAATTATCGTTTATTCTACTGATAAAAATATTAAAAAATACCAAAAAATTGCACCAACAATCGTTGTTGATTACGGTAAACATAAATACTTAGAACAACAAGAAATGTTAGGTAAAATTTTAGGTAAAGAAGACGAAGTTAAAAAATGGGAAGAAAAATGGAAAAAATAAGCTGAAAAAGACGGCAAAGAAATCAAAAATGCAATTGGTAAAGATTCAACTGTATCAATCTTTGACGAATTCGATAAAAAATTATACACATACGGCGACAACTGGGGCCGTGGTGGAGAAGTTTTATATCAAGCATTCGGTTTAAATATGCCTAAAGGCCAACAAGATTTAGTTAAAAAAGAAGGTTGGGCTGAAGTAAGTCAAGAAAAAGTAGATGACGTAGCTGGTGATTACATCGTATCAACTGGTGAAGGTAAATCTAAACCAAGTTATGAAACAACTAATATTTGGAAAAACTTACCAGCAGTTCAAAATGATCGTGTAGTTGAAGTTAAAGCTGAAACATACTGGTACAATGATCCTTATACTCTTGACTTCATGAGAAAAGACTTAAAAGACAAATTAATTAAAGCTAGTAAATAATTAGGTAGAATTTAAAACGAATATCAATTTTAATACGCTATTGAGCTATGATTATGTACAATGTAATCATAGCTCTTTTTATATCAAGTCATTGAGAGTAACTAGGAGGATAAACAATGAAGAAAGTTTATTTTAATCACGACGGTGGAGTGGATGATTTAATTTCACTCTTTTTATTATTACATATGGAAGATGTCGACTTAATTGGTGTGAGTACAATTGGTGCCGATTGTTATGTCGAACCTTCAGTCAGTGCATCAAGTAAAATTATTAATCGTTTCTCAAATTTGTCTCTTAAGGTAGCCGCATCTCGTGAACGTGGACGAAATCCTTTTCCAAAAGAATGGAGAATGCACGCTTTCTTTATGGACGCCTTACCTATCTTAAATGAATCCACAATGAATCGTCAGTCTGCCATAAGCCAATTGGAAGCTTATGAAGATATTATTAAAGTTTTAACCGAAAGTGATGAGAAAGTCACTTTATTATTTACTGGCCCACTTACAGATTTAGCTAAAGCACTTACGATAGACCCGAGCATTACGCAAAATATTCATAAACTTGTGTGGATGGGTGGTACATTTTTGGAAAAAGGTAATGTAGAAGAACCAGAACATGATGGTACAGCCGAATGGAATGCCTTTTGGGATCCAGAAGCAGTAAAAATAGTATTTGATAGTCCAATAGAGATTGAAATGATTGCCTTAGAAAGTACGAATCAAGTGCCACTAACCCTAGATATTCGCCAAATGTGGGCAAATGAACGTCAATATATAGGGGTGGATTTCCTAGGTGTAAGTTATGCTGCTGTACCTCCACTTACTCATTTTGTAACTAATTCCACATACTTCTTATGGGATGTACTCACTACAGCATATGTAGGTAAGCCTGAATTAGTGCAATCTATTCAACTGAATGTAGATGTTGAGAATGATGGTCCAAGTCAAGGACGTACATTTATTAAAGAAGATGGTCGATCAATCAATGTAGTTAACGGTGTAAACAGAGATGATTTCTTCCGTTATATTACAGATTTGGCTAAAAAAGTTAAATCTTAAATTAAATGTAAACTTTTTATTCACGTAAGTTTACAATAGTGGTATAATCATTTTCGTAGAAGGAGGATACAACATGAGTACAAGAAATTTAGTTTATACAGCATTGATGACAGCGATTATTTGTGTTTTAGGTTTGGTGCCAAGTATTCCATTACCTATCATGCCCGTACCGATTGTTTTACAAAACATTGGTATTTTTCTAGCGGGTATTATCCTAGGAAGAAAATATGGCGCACTTAGTGTCATAGTATTCTTATTATTAGCAGCTACTGGTTTACCTGTCTTATCAGGGGGACGTGGAGGAATTGGCGTGTTTGCAGGACCTTCAGCTGGTTTCCTATTCTTATATCCTGTAGTAGCTTATCTCATTGGATTAGTTAGAGATCGTTATCTTGATAGAATCAACTTTACAATTTTATTTGTAGCAACATTAGTCGTTGGTATATTGCTATTAGACATTGTTGGTACAATTATTATGGGCTTCATTATACATATACCTGTAAGTAAAGCTATTGTTTTATCATTAACATTCATGCCTGGCGATATTGTTAAAGGCATTATTGCTAGTTTAATAGGGGCAACAATGTTAAACCACTCTCGCTTTAAAAATTTGATACAATAAAGGTATTAAATTTGAATAGCCAGGGGGATAATCACATGGCTAGTATCTCAATCCATAATATTTATCAAGAAGGACATTTGTACTCAGAAGATGAGAGAAAAATAATTTATCTCACTTCTTCTGAGCCATTAAAATACGACACTAATAAGTGGGTTTATAAAAAGATTCCTACCATAGCACAATGGTATGAAGATATGACTCAACAGTTACAATTGCATCAACAACAACATTCTAATCATTTAGCGTTTACTTTTCCTGAAAATCAAAGTCTCGATGAAACATGGTTTAAATTATTTAAAGATGAAGGATTCCAATTGGGGATATTAGAATTTTACATTATCGAAGGGGTTCAATTAGCTACGCTACCTAAGAGAGAAGACATAGTCATTAAAGTAGTGAATGAGCAGAATATAGAAGATTATTTAAATATCTATTATTCATTTGCGTTACCTTATGGAGAGGAATTTGCCATAGAGAGCGTTAACTTAGCGAGACAAAGTATACTAAACAAGGAAGACGTTACACTGAAGTTACTTGCTTATTTGGATGATAAAGCAGTAGGGACAGTAGATGTTATAGAAACAGAAAATACAGTTGAGATTGATAGTTTTGGCGTGCTTGAGTCTTATCAACATCAAGGCATTGGTACTACAATGCAATCTTATGTAGGCGATCTAGCTGGACAACGTCCGGTCATTCTTGTAGCTGATGGTGAAGATACTGCCAAAGATATGTACCTAAAACAAGGGTATACTTATCAAAGTTTTATCTACCACATTGTAAAAGAAAATATTGTGTAAATTATAAAAATGTCTGGGACATCAATCCCAAAACAATAGCGTAGAGATGATTCAATTATGAATCGCCTCTACGCTTCTTTTAAATTAATACTACGTTATATACATGTAATTTTACGTTAAAACAATTAAAAAATAAGACACTTTCGTATAATTTAATCAACATCACTAAAACTAAATTAACGAGGTGTCTTATGTATAAAAACTATAATACGACACAACTCACACTACTAATAGAAACTTCTATTTAAATCTCCACAACCGATATATGTATTTAAGTGAGTAGATTTTTAATTATTTTAAATGTACTACTAAAAAAATCAGGGATTGATAATAAAAAATTAATCTTTCCTTCATGATTTTTCTTTTTTTTCATGGTTTTACCTTCACTCCCTAGTTTTTTGTATCATTGGGCAGTAGTTGTCTGAAATGAAGATGCGTTCGAGTCTCACTTTCTTCATTTCTAGCCAACCTTGCCGGGGCGGGACTACGAAATCTTAGAAATTACATTAGATTTCGTCTCGCTTCCTAGATTTCAGTCTCGCTTCCTTTTATACGTTCGGGATGGCTATAAACATTAAAGTTACCATCTCGAATAAAGCCAATTGCTGTAATGTTCAAATCGTTCGCAAGGGTAATCGCTAATGTAGTAGGAGCTGATTTAGATAGAATCACACCTACACCAATTTTAGCTGCTTTAAGTAATATTTCAGATGAAATGCGACCACTAAATATTAGAACTTTATTTCGCACAGGGATATGTCGTTGAATACAGAAACCATATAGCTTATCTAATGCGTTGTGGCGTCCTATATCTTGTCTATGTTCAAAAAAATCATCGCCATCGCTAATCGCTGCATTGTGCAAACCACCCGTTTGTTTAAACAATGTACTAGCACTTTGTAGACCAGTCATTATATTAAGCACTTGTCTCGGCGTTAATGTAATCTTTGACATTGATGTTTTAGCAATCGCCGCATCATTATGAAAGTAGAATTCACGGCTTTTCCCACAACAAGATGCAATCATACGTTTCGTAGAGTATTCAAATCGATCTCCTAAGTCTTTAGTTAACTCTACATGCGCAAACCCCTTACTATCATCAATCTGTATGGATTTTATTTCTTCTTTTTTGAAAATGGCACCCTCAGAAGCTAAAAAACCAATAACTAATTCTTCCATATGGGTAGGGCTACAAATGACGGTAGCAAATTCTGTACCGTTGACCATTATCGTTAATGGAAATTCAGTTACATAGCTATCTTCAGTTTCAAACAATTGGCCGTCTTCATAGCGTACAATGGTTTGTCCCTGTAACACATCTTTATCCATACGTCTGTCTCCTTTAAGAATATATATTACTATAGTAAAACTTATCTAGTAATAATGAAAAGATTAAGTTTTTAAAATTAACTCGTGTGCATGTTTATTTTCAAATTATAAATTTAAAATTTAATGAAAAATGTTGAATATTGGCTTTTAAAAAATTTTGAAAAGTGTATAATTTAGTATATATAAAAGGAGGTATTTGTGGAATGAAATTTAAACGTTCTTTAGCGGTACTTGCAACATCAGCAGTTGTGTTAGCAGGTTGTTCAAACTCAGGTGGGGGCAGTGATGATAATAAAAAATCATCTGACTCAAGTAGTAAAGATAGTGATAAAAAACAAGAATTACAAATCTCAGCTGCAGCTAGCTTAGGTGATGTAAGTAAAGCATTAGAAAAAGAATTTAAAAAAGATCATAAAAATGTGGATGTCACTTTTAACTATGGTGGCTCAGGTGCATTAAGACAACAAATTGAAAAAGGTGCTCCAGCAGATGTCTTTATGTCAGCAAATACAAAAGATGTAGACATGTTAAAAGATAAAGATAAAGCACATGATACATATAAATATGCGCATAATGAACTTGTATTAGTTGGAGATAAAAATGGTAATGAATCTTCAGTTAAAGATTTAAAAGATGATGAAAAATTAGCGATTGGTGAAGTGAAAACTGTACCAGCAGGTAAATACGCTAAACAATATCTTGAAGATCAAAACTTATACAACGACGTAAAAGATAAATTAGTTTATGCAAAAGATGTTAAACAAGTGTTAAATTACGTGGAAAAAGGCAATGCCGATATGGGCTTTGTATATAAAACTGATTTATACACTGGTAACAAAAAAACAGATAAAGTAAATGAAATTAAAGAAGCTGAACTTAAAAAACCAATTACTTATGAAGCAGGCGCTACTTCTGATAAGAAATTAGCGAAAGAGTGGATGGATTTCTTAAAATCAGACAAAGCAGAAGACATTCTTGAAGAATATCATTTTGATGCATAAGGAGGTTTAACCTATGCCTGATTTAACACCTTTTTGGATATCGATCAAAGTAGCCATTATCAGTACAATTATCGTTTCAATCTTAGGCATTTTTATTTGTCGATTACTATATAAAGGTAAAGGGCATCTAACTAAACTCCTTGAAAGTTTTATACTATTACCCATTGTTCTACCGCCAACGGTACTAGGGTTTATTCTACTTATTATATTTTCTCCTAGAAGTGTTGTAGGACAATTCTTTGGAAACATACTACATCTACCAGTAGTATTTACGATGACAGGTGCAGTAATTGCATCTGTCATTGTTAGTTTTCCGTTAATGTATCAGCACACGATTCAAGGATTTAGAAATATTAACCCTAAGATGTTAAATACTGCTCGTACCATGGGGGCAAGTGAGAATAAAATTTTTTACCGTCTGATATTACCTTTATCTAAACGGTCAATTATTGCCGGTATTATGATGAGTTTTGCCCGTGCTATCGGTGAATTTGGTGCTACATTAATGGTCGCAGGTTATATACCAAATAAAACCAACACGTTACCACTTGAAATTTATTTCTTAGTTGAACAAGGAAGAGAAAATCAAGCTTGGCTATGGGTTCTTGTGTTAGTAGCATTTTCAATTACCGTTATCGGCGTATTAAATTTCGCGAATCGGGATAAATCACAGGAAGTAGAGTAGATGTTAAGACTTAAATTACAATATCAATTAAAAAAGACGTTTATAGATATTGATATCAATGATACTACTCCTAAAATATATGCCATTCGTGGGCCTTCAGGTATAGGCAAGACGACAGTGTTGAATATGATTGCGGGGCTTCGTCAACCTGATAAAGCCTATATCAAAATCAATGATCATTTATTACTTGATACTGAAAATAAAATTAACGTTAAAATTCAAGAACGAAGAATTGGGTATTTGTTCCAAGACTATCAATTATTTCCGAATATGACAGTGCGCAAGAATATTACATTTATGGCAAAGCATTCTAGTCATATAGATGAATTAGCAGAACAATTAAACATTGGTCATTTAATGGATCAATATCCAGTAACGTTATCTGGTGGCGAATCTCAACGTGTAGCATTAGCACGTACGTTGAGTACAAAACCTGATTTAATACTTTTAGATGAACCATTTTCAAGTTTAGATGATGCGACAAGAGATGAAGGTATTAAATTGGTCAAACGTATTTTCAAAGAATGGTCAATTCCAATTGTCTTCGTAACGCATTCTAATTTTGAAGCGGAAGTACTAGCAGATAAAATTATCAAACTTGGTTAAATAAACGAAAAATAAAAATATAGACTATCAAACGATTCGATTAAAATGACGCTTGTCTTTGTCGAATCGTTTGATTTTGTTCAAGTCTTTTTTTAGATATAATAAGACTAATTGAGAAGAGATGAGAAAGGGCATGTGTTATGACTACAGGGCGTTATTCAAGACAAACCTTATTTAAAGGAATTGGTACTCTAGGACAAGAAAAGATAGAACAGAAACATGTATTAATAGTTGGGATGGGCGCTTTAGGGACTCACGTTGCCGAAGGACTAGTACGTGCAGGCATTAAAAGATTAACCATCGTAGATAGAGACTATATTGAGTATAGTAACTTACAACGCCAAACGTTATTTACTGAAGATGACGCCAATCAAATGTCGCCTAAAGTGATGACGGCTAAACATCATTTAGAACAAATCAGGCATGACGTTGACATTTATGCGCATATCGCCCACGTAGATTATTATTTTTTAGAGAATTATGGAAAAGGCGTCGATGTCATTATTGATGCGACAGATAATTTTGACACACGACAACTCATCAATGATTTTTCATACAAAGAGCACATTCCATGGATATATGGGGGTGTGGTTCAAAGTACTTACATTGAAGCAACGTTTATTCCAGGAGAAACACCTTGTTTCAACTGTTTAATGCCACAACTTCCTACAATTAATATGACGTGCGATACAGTTGGGGTCATTCAACCTGCCGTCATAATGACGACGAGTTTTCAATTACGTGATGCGCTTAAATTGCTTACTGACAATGTAATTCCTACAAAACTCACATATGGTGATATTTGGGAAGGCGACCACTATACGTTTGGATTTAGCCGTATGCATAGAGAAGATTGTCCAACGTGTGGGTCTCATCCAACTTTTCCGCATTTAAAGCATAATCATACATTATATGCGACATTATGTGGTAGAGATACAGTACAGTATGATAACCCAAATATTACCCAGGAAATGATTCGTGATTTCTTGCATCAACATCAACTTAAGTATCGCGAGAATAAATATATGTTGATGTTTGAGTATAAAGGATATCGACTTGTAGCATTTCAAGGTGGGCGTATACTCGTACATGGCACGACTCAAACATCAGAGGCTATAAATTTAATTAATCAATTATTCGGATAAGAGGAGTGGTTTAAATGCATCAACATGAACATGAAAAAGTAGATAGAAATATTCGATGTGCTGTACTAACAATTTCCGATACACGTGATAAAGACAATGATAAAGGTGGCCAACTCGTTCAATCGCTATTACAAGATATGAATATTGAAATAGGCAATGAACATTATGCTATCGTTAAAGATAATAAAGAAGCTATAAAATCGCAAATTGAAACATGGCTCGCTTCTGAGATTGACGTAATTATTACAACAGGCGGTACAGGTATCTCTCAAAAAGATATTACTATTGAAGCAGTGCGTCCATTATTAGATAAAGAAATCGAAGGCTTTGGAGAGTTATTCAGATATTTAAGCTATACGGAAGATGTAGGGACTAAATCATTATTATCAAGAGCTATAGCGGGAACAGTGATGAATAAGCTTATCTTCACATTGCCGGGCTCTACGGGTGCAGTAAAACTTGCGGTGGAAAAGTTAATTAAACCTGAACTTAACCATATGGTATATGAATTGAATAAATAGAAAAATAGTCATGAGCTAGAACTACAATTATAGATTTCCCTAATTGAAGTTTTGGCGCCATGACTATTATATTTAATATAGAAACGTTATGTTCATTTGTAAACTACATTAGCGTTGATAGTCGCCAGACTTGCCTCCTGATTTAGACTCGAGATAAGTTTGACCGATAATCATACCTTTATCGATAGCTTTTGTCATATCGTAGACAGTTAGGGCAGTGGCAGATGCAGCAGTTAATGCTTCCATTTCAACGCCTGTCTTACCTGTAGTAGAGACAATAGCTGTAATATTTAATGTGTAGGTACTATCTTCGTTCTTTTCCCAAGAAAATGTGACATCAATCCCAGTTAATGGTAAGGGATGACACATAGGAATAATAGTTGAAGTATTTTTAGCAGCCATAATACCGGCAATTTGTGCGGTATTTAATACATTACCTTTTTTGTTAGTATTATCAAGAATTTGACGATAAATTGTGTCATTAACTGTAATGCTAGAATGCGCTTGTGCAGTACGTTTTGTAACGTTTTTATCTGATACATCGACCATTTTCGCATTACCTTGTTCATTAATATGAGTAAATTCAGACATCATATTCCTCCTCAAACATAAAGTTAATCAGAACTTTTAAGCACTTTTGTTAGTATATCATGATTTTTTATTATAAAAATGGAGTTGATAAAATGGCAGTGGAAAAAAGAAATCCAATCCCAGTTAAAGAAGCGATTCAACGTGTAGTGAAACAATCTATTTTTATGGGTGAAACTAAAGTTAACCTTGAAGATAGTCTAGGTTACATTTTAGCGCAAGATATTGAGGCAACTTATGATATTCCACGTTTTAATAAATCACCCTATGATGGTTTTGCTATTCGAAGTGTTGATTCAGCAGGCGCATATGCCGAGAACCGTAAGCAATTCACGGTCATTGATCATATTGGCGCAGGTTCCGTGTCAGACAAAACATTAGGTAAAAATGAAGCAGTACGTATTATGACTGGTGCTCAAATTCCAGAAGGCGCAGATGCGGTAGTTATGTTTGAACAAACAGTTGAAAGTGGAGATACCTTTACGATACGTAAACCTTTTGAAGAATATGAAAATGTCTCACTTAAAGGTGAAGAAACGACGACGGGTGACATCGTCTTGAAAAAAGGACAAACTATTAACCCAGGAGCTATAGCAGTATTGGCCACTTATGGATATACTGAAGTGCCAGTAGTTCAAAAACCAAGTGTAGCCATTATTGCCACAGGTAGTGAATTGCTAGATGTGCATGATGAATTAGAGCCAGGTAAAATCCGTAACTCTAATGGACCTATGATTAAGGCATTAGCTGAGAAATTCGGTTTAGAAGTAGAAGCTTATAAAATACAACAAGACGATTTACAAAGTAGTATCGACGTAGTCAAAGACGCTATGGCTAAACATGAAATCGTGATTACAACTGGTGGTGTCTCTGTAGGTGATTTTGACTATTTACCAGAAATTTATAAAGCTGTAGATGCAGACGTCTTATTTAATAAAGTAGCTATGCGTCCTGGTAGTGTTACAACAGTAGCCGTAGCTAATGACCAATATCTATTCGGCTTATCTGGCAATCCGTCCGCATGTTTTACAGGATTTGAACTATTTGTAAAACCAGCTGTTAAACATATGATGGGGGCGACAGCCTTTTACCCACAAGTTGTTAAAGCAACGTTGATGGAAGACTTCACTAAAGCTAATCCTTTTACACGCTTTATTAGAGCTCATGCTTCATTTTCACAAAGTGGTGCGACGGTGGTACCATCAGGATTTAATAAATCTGGTGCTGTAGTAGCGATTGCGCATAGTAATGCAATGATTATGTTACCTGGAGGCACACGTGGATTTAAAGCAGGACATACAGTAAATGTGATTCTAACTGAATCCAATGCTTTTGAAGAGGATATGTCGCTATGATTTTACAAATCGTAGGTTTTAAAAATTCTGGCAAGACTACGTTAATGGAACATACGGTCCAATTTTTAAAATCTAAAAGTTTTACGGTAGCTACTATTAAACATCATGGACATGATGGTCAGGATATTGAACTACAAGATAATGATGTCGATCATATGAAACATTTTCAAGCTGGCGCGGATCAAAGTATCGTGCAAGGTAACTCTTTGCAACAAACGGTAACTAGAACCCATAAACAAAACCTTACTCAGATTATTGACGAATCTGTTACAATAACATGTAATATCATTTTAATTGAAGGCTTTAAGAATGAAGATTTCGATAAAGTGGTTGTTTACCGTACACAAGAGGAATTAAAGCAATTAAAGCAATTATCTCATGTGCGTTTTTGTTATCATTTTCAAGAAGAAAATGCTCTAGCAAATTATGAGAAATGGCTAACAGATTGGATTGAACAAAAGGACTGACATATAATGAAGCAATTCGAAATTGTTACTGAACCGATTCAAACAGAACAGTATCGAGATTTTACTATAAATGAGCATCAAGGCGCTGTAGTAGTCTTTACCGGACATGTAAGAGAGTGGACGAAAGGCGTTAAAACTGAGTATTTAGAATATGAAGCGTATATACCGATGGCTGAGAAGAAACTCGCTCAAATTGGCGATGAAATTCAAGAACGCTGGCCTGGCACGAGTACAACAATTGTTCACCGAATAGGGCCGCTTCAAATTTCAGATATTGCAGTATTGATTGCAGTATCATCGCCTCATCGTAAAGATGCATATCGTGCTAATGAATATGCGATTGAGCGTATTAAAGAAGTTGTACCTATATGGAAGAAAGAAATTTGGGAAGATGGATCAGAATGGCAGGGTCATCAACGGGGCAACCACGAGCAAGCTACTAAAGGAGATGTCTAGAGTGAAGGTAATGTACTTTGCAGAAATTAAAGAAATACTGCAAACTAACTCTGAAAATATTGATATTAAAGAAAATATGGATGTTGAATCGTTTAAAAAAGCGTTATTTGAACGCCACCCCTCAATTAGCAATAAAAAGTTTCAAGTGGCAGTCAATGAAGAATTCGTACAAAAAGAGGATATCATACAACCAACTGATGTGGTTGCATTGATTCCACCAGTAAGCGGGGGTTAATTGGGAAATGAAAGCAATTATTTTAGCGGGAGGCCATTCGCAACGATTTGGAGAAGCGAAAGCCTTTGCCAAGATTGATGGACAAATGTTCTATCAACGAATTATACAAACCTTAGAAGCGACAAATATGTTCAATGAAATTATTATTAGTACAAATGATCAGCTTGCTGACCAATTTGACTACAATAATATAGTGATAGATGATTCATATAACAAAGATAAGGGTCCTTTAGCAGGTATCTATACGGTTATGAAACGTTATAGTGATGAAGAGCTCTTCTTCGTCGTATCTGTGGACACACCGATGATTACCGGAAAGGCAATTAGCGCACTATATCAATTTATGGTTTCCAGATTAATAGAAGACCAAATCGATATTGCTGCTTTTTCGGAAAATGAAAAAGTTATACCAACGATCGCATTTTACAGTCCTTACATCTTAGAAATTATGCAAGATGCATTAGATTCAGATGATTATAGCTTAAAACATGTTTATCAACAAGTAACGACGAGATGTCTGGATGTTAAGGATATTCAATCACCTGAGTATTGGTATAAGAACATTAACTACCAACATGATTTGGACTCTTTAAAACAACAGATTAATAATTAAGGAGGCCCGCGTTTATGGTAGCACTAATCAAAGATAAATTAGGCCGACCGATCCGTGATTTACGTATATCTGTAACAGACCGTTGTAATTTCAGATGTGATTACTGTATGCCTAAAGAAATTTTTGGCGACGATTTTGTATTTCTCCCTAAAGATGAATTATTAACATTTGATGAAATGGTAAGAATCGCAAAAGTCTATGCTGAACTAGGAGTTAAAAAGTTACGTATTACTGGTGGAGAACCATTATTAAGACGTAATTTATATCAACTCATTGCTGAACTTAGTAAAATTAAAGGCATCGAAGATATTGGAATGACCACTAACGGTTTATTATTAAAAAAACATGGTCAAAACTTATATGATGCTGGTTTACGTCGTATCAATGTGAGTTTAGATGCCATTGACGATGAAGTCTTTCAAGCAATCAATAATCGTAATATTAAAGCTTCTACGATTCTAGACCAAATTGATTATGCTGTATCAATTGGATTTCATGTTAAAGTGAATGTGGTAATTCAAAAGGGAGTTAATGATGATCAAATACTTCCAATGATAGAGTATTTTAAAGAAAAAAATATTGAAATACGATTTATAGAGTTTATGGACGTCGGCAATGATAACGGTTGGGACTTTAGTAAAGTCGTCACAAAAGATGAAATGTTGGAGCTTATTGAAAAACACTTTGATATCGAGCCAGTCGCGCCGAAATACTTTGGTGAAGTAGCTAAATATTATAAACATAAAGATAATGGAGCGAAGTTTGGTTTAATTACTAGTGTGTCTGCGTCGTTTTGTTCGACATGCACACGTGCACGTCTATCTTCGGATGGTAAATTTTATGGTTGTCTATTTAGTACGGTAGAAGGTTTCAATATTAAATCCTTTATACGTTCAGGCGTGACTGATGAAGAATTAAGAGCGCAGTTGATTAGTTTATGGAACATAAGAGATGATAGATATTCAGACGAACGTACTGAACAAACAGTTAAAAACCGTCAGCGTAAGAAGATTAATATGAATTATATTGGCGGTTAAGAAAAAATATATTTTATAGCTATAACTCGGTGGATGAGGAATTGAAATATTCCTTAATCCTATACTGTGTTATAGCTTTTTTAGTGTGTCATCAGTTAAATATAATTATTAATCAATAAGCTCTAAATATCTTGGTAAAAACTATGGTTTAAGTATATGAATGTATAAAAGGGAGCTATTTTATGAAAATAATGAGGCAGATTAAATAATAATCTGAGATAAAATAAAATTTTTAATAGATTAAATTGTACTTCTGTTATATAATTTCATTAAGTAATTTTAACTGATAATTCAAATACCACATCTTAGAATCAACATTGGAGGATTGTTATTATGGATAATAAAGTACAACGATTTATTGAAGCTGAAAGAGAATTAAGTCAATTGAAACACTGGTTAAAATCATCTTATAAAATTTCTATCGAAGAATTTGTAGTTCTGTTCAAAGTTTATGAAAGTAAAAAAATCAGTGGTAAAG
Source organism: Staphylococcus sp. acrmy (assembly GCF_022690565.1). Classification (NCBI taxonomy): domain Bacteria; kingdom Bacillati; phylum Bacillota; class Bacilli; order Caryophanales; family Staphylococcaceae; genus Staphylococcus; species Staphylococcus sp. acrmy. Next base: position 163,358 of record NZ_JALCVE010000004.1, read on the forward strand.
AATTACGTGACACATTACATTTTGAAATGTTATGGGATACAAGTAAAATCGATGTTATCATCCGTAAAATTTATAAAAAAGAATTGATTTCAAAAATACGTTCTGAAACTGATGAACGACAAGTATTTTACTTCTACAATGTCGCACAACAACAATTATTAGATAAAATGAAAAGTGAAATTGAAGCAATTAGTATTGCGAATTAAGAGGTTGGGACACCGTATATCGGTTTCCCAGAGCACAAATCATTAATGTTTTAGTCCCGAAATAAAGGCTTAGAGGTAATTCAATTATGAATTATCTCTAAGCCTCATTTTATATATGCGTATTCTATTTTATTTAACTTTATTATGTGTTTGGTTGTACTTTACGTCCATGTATTAAGCAATATAGCAATGTACATAAGGCAGCCACAATAGCCATAATTAAATATACTTGTGTATATGAAATCATGCCAGTAAATAATCCAAGTAGTGAAGGACCAAAGCCAATACCTACATCAAGACCAATAAAGTATGTGGAAGTCGCAATACCATACTTACTAGATGGTGATACTTTAATCGCAATCGCTTGCATAGAAGAAGATAAATTACCATAACCTATGCCTAAAAAGACACCTGATAGTAATAACATCCAACTGTTATGACTAAAGACAAGTAAAATAAATGTAATGATTAAGGCAATAAATGCGGGATAAACGACTACATTTTCACTACGTGCATCAATAAGACGACCTGCGATAGGACGAGTTATTAGAGAAGCCACAGCATAACAAATAAAGAAATAACTAGATGCTTCTACTAAATCACGTTGCTCTGCGAATGATTTTAAGAACGTTAAAATCGAAGCATAATTTAAACCAATAATCATCATTACGATAGCTACAGGTACAGCTTCTTTTGCGATAAAGCTATGAATATTAAAGTCAGACGCTTTAGCAACTTTTTCATCGGTTTTATTAGTAGAAGGGTTGAAATCTATATTGATAAATAAAGAAATAATCAAACTCAAAATTCCTAATATGACACAGATGATAAATAATAAATTAATTGAGAAAGATTTCAATAACAAAATACCAAAGAATGGACCAATAGCTGTTCCTAAAACTAAACTTAATGAGAATAAGCTTATCCCTTCACTTTTACGTTCTACAGGTGTGACGTGTGCTGCAATAGTCCCAGTTGCAGTAGTAGCAATAGCAGTAGCTATACCATTGAGTAAACGTATAACCATTAAGAACGTAATTGATCCAGGTATAAAATAAAGTAATTGAGTAATAATTAAAAAGATAAGTCCGGCGATCAGAATTTTCTTAGGGCCAAATTTATTGACGTATTTCCCCGTTCCAAAACGACCGACCAATGAGCCAACGATAAATAAGCCTACTACTAACCCAGCTAAACTATCAGAAGCATGGAAAGCCGTTTTACTATAATCTGCAATAATAACAAGTAATAAGTACATACATAAATAAACAAAGAAGTTTATAGTAAAGTTAACTGTAAAACTCTTTGTAAAAATAGGTTGCTTTAAATTTTCCGTTTGAGTCATTCATCTTCCTCCTTAGCCAACGTATGATGAAGTTTATTCATGGTAGAAATCATATTCTCTAGTTCCTCCATCGTAAGACCAGAGTTTTCGATGAGCGCTTTCTGTACAGGAATAATGTGTTGGTTAACATCTTCAAATAATGTTTGTCCTTTGTCAGATAAAGTTAAAAGCTTTTCACGTTTATCCTGACCAGGCGTTATAACTAAAAGATCTTTTTCAGCTAAAATTTTAATAATTTTGCGGGCAGTAGGTTTTTCGATAAAGCGACGTTTAGAAATATGTACTAAAGTTGTAGGGCCAGTATTTGCAATATCTCTTAGAACTAACCATTGACCTGGGTGAAGTTCAAATTTATCTAATATAAATTGCGTGCGCTTAATATAAGGACGATAAATTCCAATAAAACTATTGAAAAATTCATTTATAAGCATACAAGTAACTCCTTTTTAAAAGTTAGCTTTGCTAACTAGTTTTAATGACAAAAATTAGTATATGACTTATACGATTAAAATGCAATAGTAGAATTCATATGAAGTAATCTAGTAAGAGGTTTGATAAGATAGAGATAAGTAGAAATATATGTGAAGGGACATACTGCTAATGGAATTAAGATTTGATCATATTATTCACTATGTAGATAACCTTAAGAATTTTAAATACCCAGGGGAAATTTTAAAATTATCTTCTGGAGGGAAACATCATAAATTTGGAACGTTTAATCGTTTATCTTTTATCAATGAAAACTATATAGAATTATTAGATGTGGAAGATACTGAAAAACTGAAGAAAGAGGCAAAAACTGAAGAGGGACGTGTCGCTTTCGCAACTAAAATTGTGCAAGATAACTTTAAACAAGGTTTTAAAACAATGGCATTTAGAACATCCGATATCGAGGCGATTAAACAATCGTTAGAAGAACATCATGTGGAAACCATTGGTCCAGTTGAAATGCATCGTGAAAATAAAAAAGGTGATAAAGTTAAATGGAAATTATTATATATTGCTGATCCAGATTACATGGTTAAACCGCCATTCTTTATTCAATGGGAAGATAGTGAAACACAACGCAATAAAAAATTGGAATCCCTTTTCCAAAAGCAATTTAAAATCGATAAGATTATTATTGATAGTTCAAAACGTGCTAAGACATTAGCTAAATGGCAAACTTGGTTTAAAATGAGCGTTATTGAAGAAGGGGACAATTATACGGATTTACGATTAACCGATGATAACATCATCTACCGTATTCAAGATGGGCAACATTCAGGATATCGTACTGTCATTTTTAAAGATAAAGAAGCGACAGCCCCTTATTCCATCAATATTAAAGGAGCAAAGTATCGCTTCGAACCTGAAGATTAATATTTAGTAGAGATATACGTACGTGCTATGGGCAATTAAAGCAATATGGATAATAACTAGAATTAAGGAGATAGAACTTAATATTGTTGACATTCTAGTCGTTCTTAATAGAAGGAAGAAGATGGTTAATACGAAGCTCAACGCGACAAACATTACTCGTAAACTAAAATATGCGATAGTAAGTGGTTGGCTAAGTGTTAAGATAATAGCGATTAAATTGCATATGATAAATATAGTTAGAATGATATTTCTCAAGAATAAAACCTCTTTTATATAAAGTGTAAATTTAAAGTGCGGGTCGTTATTAAGTCTGTTAAGTATAACAAATTTGCATATATATTAAAGGAAATTGAACTTACGTGTCGTGTTTGTCGACACCTACTCAGGTAGATTGTATAATTGTAATTAATGTAAAGATAAAGGAGTTTTTTATAGCATGGAAAAGATGAACATCACTAATCAAGAACATGACGCATTTGTAAAAACTCATCCGAATGGCGATTTACTGCAACTGACAAAATGGGCAGAAACAAAACGCTTAACTGGATGGTATTCAAAGCGCGTCGCAGTTGGAGAAAATGGTGAAATTAAAGGTGTAGCTCAATTATTATTTAAAAAAGTGCCTAAGTTACCATTTACATTATGCTATGTATCTCGTGGATTTGTAACAGATTATAGTAATAAAGCTGCACTAGAAAAGCTATTAGAAGAAACTAAAAAAGTTGCTAAAGCAGAAAAAGCATATGCTATTAAAATTGACCCAGATGTTGAAGTGGATAAAGGGATTGAAGCACTTAAGAACCTTAAAGCTTTAGGGTTTAAACATAAAGGATTTAAAGAAGGCCTATCTAAAGATTACATTCAACCACGTATGACAATGATTACGCCAATTGATAAAACAGATGATGAAATCTTTGAAAGCTATGAACGTCGTAATCGTTCTAAAGTAAGATTAGCGCTTAAACGTGGCACAAAAGTAGAACGGTCAAATAGAGAAGGTCTAAAAACTTTCGCAGAATTAATGAAAATTACAGGTGAACGAGATGGCTTCTTAACAAGAGACATAAGTTACTTTGAAAATATTTATGATGCGCTCCATGAAGATGGTGACGCTGAACTCTTCTTAGTTAAGTTAGAACCAAAACCTGTATTAGAACAACTCAATCAAGAACTTGAAGAACAACACCAAGAAAAGACGCAATTACAAGAGAAACTTGAAAAGAAAAATGATAAGAAGACAACTAACAAATTAAAAGATTTAGAGAGTAAAATCTCTAAAACAAGTGAATTGAAAGATGAAATGGTTACCTTAGAACAAGAACATCCTGAAGGTGTTTATTTATCAGGTGCTTTACTCATGTTTGCTGGTGAAAAATCATATTATTTATATGGTGCATCTTCAAACGAGTACCGTAACTTCTTACCTAACCATCACATGCAATTCGCAATGATGAAATATGCACGTGAACATGGTGCGACATCATATGACTTTGGCGGTACAGATAATAATCCTGAAAAAGGTACTGAACACTATGGTTTATGGGCATTTAAAAAAGTATGGGGAACTTATTTAAGTGAAAAAATTGGTGAATTCGACTACGTATTAAATCAACCACTTTATCAATTAATCGAACAAGTTAAACCACGCTTAACTAAAGCTAAAATTAAAATTTCCCGTAAGCTAAAAGGTAAATAAAGTCATTTTTAAATAATTCTTATAATCTGAACGATTCTACAATTATTGTAGCGTTCAGTTTTTTTAGAAATATATAACCTATTGTTTAAGGCAAAATAGTAAACAATATAGGTTGCATAGAAGATAGGACATATATAGCTGCTACTTAATACTGAAAGATTAAATTGAAGTACTAATTTACGCAAAATATGTCCTAATCTTAATATGATAATTCACATTCACAAATCATATGGGACAATAATAGCAATATAGCGGTTTATAAGTTGAGTTAAAGGAAGTGAAGGAATGATCAAAAAAATGCTACAGTTTTCTCTTGGTAATAAGTTCGCTATCTTCTTAATGATAGTGTTGGTTATTTTAGGGGGCGTATATTCAAGCGCAAAGTTGAAACTTGAATTATTACCAGATGTTGAGAATCCTGTAATTTCTGTTCAAACCACAATGCCAGGGGCTACGCCTCAAACGACGCAAGATGAAATAAGTTCGAAAATTGATACTCAAGTCCGTTCTTTAGCTTATGTAGAGAGTGTTAAGACACAATCGATACAAAATGCATCCATCGTTACTGTTGAATACAATAATGATACAGACATGGATAAAGCAGAAGAAGTACTAAAAAAAGAAATTGATAAATTAGACTTTAAAGATGGGGTAAGTGAACCAGAATTAACACGTAACTCTATGGATGCTTTTCCAATAGCAGCGTATTCATTTACTAATAAAAATGATGATTTAAAAACAACAACGAAGGAAATTAATAACCAATTAATTCCTAAACTACAAACTATTGATGGCGTTCAAAATGCCCAACTTAACGGGCAAACAACACGTCAGGTAACGTTGAAATTTAAACAAAGTAAGTTAGACGAAGCGGGATTAACGGCGGATGATGTTGAAAACTACATAAAAACAGCCACTCGTGAAACACCGCTTGGACTATTCCAATTTGGAGAAAATGAAAAATCAATCGTAGTCGATGGTCAATTTAAATCAGTCGACGCGTTAAAAGATTTAGAAATCCCTCTAAATATTAGTGGACAAGGTCAATCTAGTGGAGACGACAGTGGCGCTGAAAGCATGAGTAGTACTGGGGATGAAGCTTCAACATCTAGTAGTAGTCAATCTCAAAGTAAACCTGCTTCTCAAGCTTCAAGTGGTAAGATGCCAAGCGTCCCATTAAGTGATTTAGCTAAAGTTAGTGTTGGCGACGAACGTGAATCTATTTCTAAAACGAACGGCAAAGATGCAGTAAATGTTCAAATTATGAAAGCGCAAGACGCAAATACAGTACAAGTTGCACATAACGTTCAAAAGAAAATAGATGAATTTGTTAAAAATAATAGTGACATTAAAGCTACTAAGACAATGGATACAGCGAAACCAATTGAAGACTCACTTTATACAATGGTTGAAAAAGCTGCATTAGGTACAATTGTAGCTATTATCGTTATACTGTTATTCTTAAGAAATATTAGAACGACAGCTATATCAGTGGTTTCAATTCCACTTTCTATTTTAATCGCACTTATTGCTTTAAAATTAAGTGATGTGTCGTTAAATATTTTAACGTTAGGTGCATTAACTATTGCGATCGGACGTGTGATTGATGACTCGATTGTAGTAGTAGAAAATATATATCGTCGGTTATCTGATCCACATGAACAACTTAAAGGCGATAACTTAGTTATAAGTGCTACGAGAGAAGTATTTAAACCTATTTTATCTTCAACTATCGTAACTATTATTGTCTTCCTACCACTTGCCTTTGTTTCAGGTTCGGTAGGGGAAATGTTTAGACCATTTGCGTTAGCGATTACCTTTAGTTTATTAGCATCGCTACTCGTATCTATTACCGTTGTGCCGGCCTTAGCTTCTACCTTTTTCAAAAAAGGAATTAAAACGAAACAACATGCTAATGACAAGCATGAAAACAACACTGGTAAAGTAGGTAGTGGCTATCGTAAAGTATTAGGATGGTCGCTTAACCATAAATGGATAGTGTTAATTATAAGTTTAGTTATATTAATTGGAAGTATTGGATTAGGTGCTACCAAATTAGGTACAAGCTTTATTTCAACAGGTGATGATAAATTCTTAGCACTCACTTATACGCCTAAACCAGGCGAAACTGAAAAAGCAGTACTCAATCATGCAGAAAAAGCACAACAATATCTTCAAAGTAAAGATAAAGTTAAAACGGTACAATACTCTGTAGGTGGTCCATCACCAGCCGATCCAACAGGTAGTACTAATAGTATGGCGATTATGGTGGAATATGATAAAAACACGCCTAACTTTGATGAAGAACCAGATAAAGTTATTTCTCATTTATCTAAGATGAAAGACCCAGGCGAATGGAAAAATCAAAACATGGGCACAGGTATGGGAAATGATTCTATTGAAGTAACAGTTAAAGGACCTTCAACTAAAGATATTAAAGGTACTGTAGCTAAAATAGAAGATAAGATGAAGTCTATCGATGGATTAGCAAATGTGAAATCTGATTTATCACAAACATATGATCAATATGAAATTAAAGTTGATCAAAATAAAGCGACAGATAAAGGGATTTCTGCTAGCCAATTAGCTTTAAATCTTAATGAAAACTTACCTGAGAAAACAATTACCACAGTTAAGGAAAATGGTAATAAAATAGATGTAAAAGTAAAACAAAATAAACAAACTGATTGGTCTCAAGATAAATTAAATAATATTGAGTTAAAATCTCCAACTGGTGAAACTGTAAAACTTAAAGATATAGCGAAACTTGAACGTACTACGACACCAAGTAAGTTAGTACAAGAAGATGGCGACTACGCTACAACGATTTCAGGTAAAGTCACTGCTTCTGACGTAGGCGGTACGTCAAGTAAGGTAATGAATGAAGTAGATAACATCGATAAGCCTAATAACGTAAAAGTTAACGTTGGTGGCGCTTCAGATGATATCAATCAAGCTATGAATCAATTAGCGTTTGCAATGTTAGTGGCTATTGTAATTGTTTATCTAGTCTTGGTCATTACATTTAGAGGCGGCCTAGCACCATTCACTATTCTATTCTCACTACCATTTACGGTCATCGGAGTAGTCTTTGCATTACTGATTACAGGTGAAACTATTTCTGTTCCTAGTTTAATAGGTATGTTGATGTTGATTGGTCTGGTCGTAACTAATGCCATCGTACTTATCGATAGGGTGATTACGAATGAGCAACAAGGAATGACTATGAAAGAAGCATTGTTAGAAGCAGGTGGCACACGTATTAGACCTATTTTAATGACTGCCATTGCTACAATAGGTGCGTTACTACCATTACTATTTGGACAAGACAGCTCAATCTTAATTTCAAAAGGTATGGCTGCTACTGTAATTGGTGGATTAGTATCTTCAACTATTCTTACTCTAATCTTGGTACCAGTGATTTATGAAATATTATTCACGTTAAAAAATAAAATAATGCGTAAGTAATCTTACGTAAATTGAGCTATGACTGTGTTTAATTACCATGAAGCAGTCATAGCTACAATACTGTGTTAGAAACGAAATTTAATTATGATATAGAAAAGCACCGCTCGGAGGGAACTTCATCCTTCCAAGCGGTGCTATTATGTTATGAGAATAAGTTCTCAGTATAATTTGAACTGACTAAGTATATGTTTAATACATTACGAAAGTTAAAATAATATAGATAACAAATAATATAATTGATAAGATGTTTAAAATTGAAACACCTTTATGATCATTTTTTAATGATTTGAACGCAGTAACCTCAACGTTACCTACTAAAAGTAATAAAACGATGAAGACCCACCAATTTTCAGCTGGAAATTGTAAGGTTGTAATTGCTACTACAAATAACAGTAAAATTCCCATAATAATACGTAAAATACGAGTGAAAATTGAATTCATTTTAAAAATACTTATGTAGCTAACAAAAAGATATAATACGGGTAATAATATTAGGTAAAGTTTCACCAGATGACATCCTTTCTACTATGACTAATAATAGCATGTTGTTGATTTAATGACTAGACGATGTAACACGCTATTTCTGACGTAATTTTGAACGAACTTCCGAGATTTCTTTCTCAATGTTCTCTAGTTGTTGTAATAAAGGATCAATATTTTGATTTAATGATTCACGCTTTTCAAGGTCATTTTGTAGACGTGTATAATCATATTTAAGTTCAGCTAATTGTGATTCTAAGTCCATAGTTAGTTTAACTCCTTTATCTTATATATCTTAATCATTAGAATTATAGCATGAAACAAGACACTTCTAAAATTTATGGAAATTGTGTTACAGTATTTAACTGTAATATTAAAGTAAAGCAAGAAAGAAGGGATATGTGTGACAGAGCAATTCGTAATGATTATCCTCTTAATTGTATTAGGGTATTTCTTAAAACGAATTAACTTTCTAAAAGCAACAGACAGTCAAGTGTTATCCACGCTTGTTTTAAATGTCACGTTACCTTCTTTAGTTATCGTTAATTTAAATAGTGCAGAATTAGACTTTTCTTTCTCAATCTTACCAGTAATGATGATTATTTACGGTATACTTTCAAAGATAATTGTCGTATGGCTATTTAGAAAATATGATAACCATATTAAAGGCTCAGTAGGAATGATGACAGCAGCACTTAACATTGGCTTGTTTGCTTATCCTTTAGTCGATGCAATTTGGCCGAAAAACGGCATGATATATTTCGGAATGGCTGATATAGGTGGCGCAGTAATTATGTTTGGTGTGACTTATTTCGTAGGAAGTTATTTTAGTGAGGGAGGAGACCAATTTAATTTTAAATTTTTAGGGAAAAAATTAATTACTTCTGTTCCTCTAGTTACTTACATTGTGATGTTTATTCTTAACATGTCTAACATTCATCTTCCTAAAGTTTCAATTGATTTCTTCACTATCATTTCTAAAGCTAATATGCCATTATCCATGATACTTCTTGGTGTGATGTTAAGCTTCAAAATTGAACGTCACTTCTTACCAATTGCAATCAAATATTTAGTTGCACATTATGGTATAGGGCTCATCGCAGGTTTATTAGTACATTATTTCTTACCTGTTTCAGATGATATGATTAAAACCACATTATTAATTACATGGTTACTACCAGTAGGAGTAGCTATTATTCCATATTCAATTCAATTTAAATACAAAACATTACCTTTAATAGGTATGGTGACAAATATATCTATTGTAATTAGTATCGTCATCTTATATGTATATCAAGCTATATTTATCTAAAAAATAAATATGTATTTATTATTAGCATAATGACAAAATGGGGGAGAATAACTAACGTAGGTGTTTAGGCTTCATTCATTTTAGTCGTTTATTGCCATAATAAAGGCTAGAACATTTTCAACTATAAATGTTCTAGCCTATTTATATATATATAAATACTTAAATAATCAAAGCATCTTGCATGGATATTTACAAACTTTATCCTTTACCGCCCATAAATGCAGGGTAGTTAGTCATACCACCATCTACATAGATTGTAGTGCCATGGATATAGCTTGCTAAATCTGAAGCTAAGAATAACGCAGCATTAGCAACATCTTGTGCTTCGCCAATTTCTCTAGCTGGAATCATTTCAATCGTTTCAGCACGTGTATCTGGATCCGAGAATTTTTCTCTTGTGTGTTCAGTCACAACGGCACCCGGAGAAATATTATTAATGCGGATACCATATTGTGCATATTCCATTGACATTGTTTCCATCATTAATTTTAAGCCACCTTTACTAGCAGCGTAATTAACATAGTTTGGCCAAGGAATGACATCATGCACACTTGAAGTATTAATAATAACACCTTTTTTATCTTCTTTTAAAAATTGATTAACCGCTTCACGTGAACCGATAAAAGCACCAGTCAAATTAATATCAATCACTTTTTGCCATTCATCGATGGACATTTCATGAGTAGGGATTGGCTTTTCAAACCCAGCATTATTAATCATGATATCTAATGTACCAAATTCATTCACAGCAGATTGAACTAAGTTCTTCACATCTGATTCAACGGCAACATCACCTTGAACAGCGATAGCTTGTCCTCCAGCGTTAGTAATTGTCGTTTTTATTTCATCAATTTCGTCTAAATGTTTATCAGAATGATAGTTTAAAACTACTTTTGACTTGGCTTTTCCAAAGTTTTCAGCAAATGATTTTCCTATACCACTACCAGCGCCAGTAATGACGACTACTTTGTTTTCTAATTCGGGAAACATTATAACTCCTCCTTAGCATTATTCAATTATTTTAAATTACCTAAAATAAATGCAGCGATAATAATTAATACAATACCTGACCATATACCAATCATTTGGCGTTTGTCTTTCTTCTCGCCTAATAGGAAGATACCGCCAAGTGTTGACACGATAACAAGTAATTGTGAAAGTGAGAAGCTAGTTGCTACACCCACTTTAGGTTGAGAATAGAACATAAACAAGTTACCAATTGCCCATACAATACCTGGAATCAAGTTTAAAGCAGTAGACTTGATGTTTGTTTCGTGTTTCATTGATAGTAAGAAACCACCAATGGCCATACCAACTGATTGGAAGAATAAAGCGTCTGTACCGCTAACACCAAAGATATCCCCGATGACTACATAACCTACATAGCCAACTGTAGAGATAAGTAAAATTAACATTGCTTTCTTGAATTCTGGATCATTAGATGTACCTTCATTTTTAGCGCGTAATGAAGTAAGTGCGATACCAGTAACTAAGAGAATCATTGCAACGATACCCATAGTGACTTGAACACCTGTACTCCATTCTCCTAAGAAAATGGCACTAAATAATGTTGTACCTACCAGTTGCATACCTGTAGAAATAGGCATTGTTTTAGATACACCAATTAAATTAACCGAACGCAATTGGTTACCTTGACCAAATGCCCATAATGCACCAGAAATTAAACCAACAATAATAACTGTTAAGTTATCAAATTCAGCTCGTCCCATTAATAGTAAAACGATACCGACGATAAGTGCGCCTAGCGTCGTACCTCTAATCTGGTTATACGGTCCGCCACCGACGAACACATTAATTAAAACAACACTACCCCAGAATAGAGCAGGTAATAACGCTATTAAAATATCAACGAATTGCATTCAATTCCACTCTCCTTATTTAATTACTAAAAGTGCTTTCCTTTCTTCTAACACCCGTGATGTATTTTATCGGAAATATTCATAAGTTCAAACGTAATTGCTCATTACATATTTATTTTAATAAAAATAAAAGAGTCTAGAGATGAGGACAAAATCTAGCTTTCAGACACCGTTAATTGGTTTCCAAAGCATAAATGATGATTGTCTCAAGTCTCTAAGACTCTGAGTATCAATATTTAGTTAAAGCAGTTAGGCATTAAAGACGGGCATGTGTAGCTTCAAACTTATACTTCTTATATTCTGTTTCAATTTCAAATCCAAGTTCATTAAAACGTTCTACAAGGGCGGAGTTTTTACTACGAATTTTAAAATAAACTTTATCAAGTTGATAATGGTTAAATGCAAAATTAATGGCGTAAGATAATAAATCAAAGGCAATCCCTTTTAACCTATAGTCACTATGAGAACTAAAGTAACGTATTTCTCCTATTGATTCAGTTGGATTGATTTGTAAATATAAATATCCTTTAAGCAATCCTTCACTTACAAATAGAAACAATCGATTATTATGGTCCAACGATTCGACAATTTCACGTGGCGTCAAGACATTATGTTTGAAAGTTTGTTCATGTAGTTTACTAAAAGCCCGTTGAAAACCAGGTTGATATTCAATAATATTTTGTGCTAATCCTGACTTATTTAAGGTTGAATACGCATTTAAATAATAATCGGTAAAATTGTAGTTTGCTCCAAGATGTTTCGTAAGTGTTTTAGAATCTTGAGTACATTCATTGTAAGAGAAATTAAATATAGATTCATTAGGTAATGACTTACGTAAAGCAGTAAACAATTCATCGAAATGATCTACTGTGAAGTTGAAATCTTTACTAACATAAGGGCCGACAACTTTAAACTTATTGTCTTCATATTTAATAGCGGTCAGTAGACTTTTGATTTCATCATCTTCTATTAGGCAAAATACTCCAGAAGACTTGAGTGTAGAAGTTAATAAACGTTCAACGTCTTCTCGAGAGATAGATAGTTTATATATATAAGACGCAAATTCATTAGAAGACGTTTGAATAAATGATACGATTTGATTTAGGTCACTTACTTTAACGATATTCATAGCGCACCTCCAGTTCAATATCAATCTATTACATTAATTATATTGGTATTTAAATGTAATTGAAAGTTTGGATTATTGTCTATCGTGTTACAATTGTAAGTATTGGATGATTGCACGTCTGTAAATATAGTTATTGTGAAAGGAAAGTAGTATGAAAACATTAATTTTAGCTGAAAAACCTTCAGTCGCACGAGATATTGCTGAAGCTTTAAATATAAAAGGTAAACGTAACGGATATATTGAAAATGACCGTTATATTGTCACTTGGGCATTAGGTCATTTAGTTACAAATGCTCAACCAGAACATTATGATAAAGCATTTAAAGAATGGAAACTTGAAGATTTACCAATTATTCCTAATAAAATGCAAACTATCGTTATTGGAAAAACAAGTAAACAATTCAAAACGGTAAAATCCTTAATTTTAAAAAACGAAGTCAAAGACATCGTTATTGCAACGGATGCTGGTAGAGAAGGGGAACTTGTTGCACGTCTTATTTTAGATAAAGTAAAGAATAAAAAACCTATTAAGCGATTATGGATTAGTTCGGTTACTAAAAAAGCAATTCAACAAGGCTTTAAGCAACTCAAAGACGGTCGCGCTTATAACCATCTTTATGAAGCTGCATTAGCACGAAGTGAAGCGGATTGGATTGTAGGTATTAATGCTACACGTGCACTAACAACAAAATACGATGCTCAATTATCATTAGGTAGAGTACAAACACCTACAATACAACTCGTTAACGCTAGACAACAAGAAATTAATCACTTTAAGCCTCAAAAATATTATACCTTATCCATAGATATTAAAGGATTAACATTCCAACTGAAAATGGATAAACGTTATATGACGAAAGAAGAGATCGACAACATCGCTAGTGAAGTTAAAAATAGTGAGGGAACAATTGGCTATGTTGATTCTAAGATTAAGAAAAGCTATCCAAAGCCTTTATATAATTTAACTGACTTACAACAAGAAGCTTATCAACGCTATAAAATGGGGCCAAAAGAAACATTAAATACTATTCAAACCTTATACGAACGTCACAAGATTTTAACGTATCCACGAACAGATTCTAATTATTTAACAGATGATATGGTAGATACAATTAAAGAACGATTACAAGCGTTGTTAGCTACCGAATATAAAGAACACGTGCGTCCATTAATAGGTCAATCATATTCGCCTAAGATGCGCATTTTCAATAATAATAAAGTTTCTGATCACCATGCCATTATTCCTACCGAAGTACGCCCCGACATCCCAAATTTAAGTAATAGAGAATTTAAAATCTATCAAATGGTAGCTGAAAGATTTTTAGAAACATTAATGCAGCCACATGAGTTTGATGCTATTAAAGTCGATTTAAATGTCGGGAAACATACCTTTGTATTAAATGAAAAGATTACACGTCGTTTAGGATTTAAGGCATTGAAGTCTAAAAAAGATGAAGCGGTAGTAGGGTCTCATTTTGAAAAGGGAGAAACCTATACGCTTCAAAATATTAAAGTGAACGAACATGAAACTACGCCACCAGAATACTTTAATGAAGGCTCGTTATTAAAAGCGATGGAGAATCCACAAAATTATATTCCATTAAAAGATAAGAAATATGCGAATACATTAAAACAAACAGGCGGCATAGGAACGGTAGCTACAAGAGCTGATATTATTGAAAAGCTATTTAACATCAATGCGATAGAGTCTCGAGATGGTAAAATTAAAGTGACAACTAAAGGTAAGCAAATATTAGATTTAGCTCCTCAAGAGTTAACATCTCCGTTATTGACGGCAGAATGGGAAGAAAAGTTACTACTTATTGAAAAAGGTAAATACAATCAACAACGTTTTATTAATGAAATGAAAGAATTTACGACAACGGTTGTTAATAATATCAAGAATAGTGAACAAAAATATAAACATGATAATCTAACGACTACTGAATGTCCGACATGTGGCAAATTTATGATTAAAGTTAAAACTAAAAATGGACAGATGTTAGTATGCCAAGATCCAGCATGTAAAACTAAGAAGAATGTACAGCGTAAGACTAATGCACGTTGTCCAAATTGTAAGAAGAAAAGGACATTGTTCGGTAGAGGTAAGGACGCAGTGTATCGTTGCACATGTGGTCATACTGAGACTCAAGAACAAATGGATAAAAGATTTAAAAATAAATCTAGTGGCAAGATTTCTAAAAAAGAAATGAATAAATATATGAAAAAAGAAGAAACGCTTGATAATAATCCGTTCAAAGATGCACTTAAAAACTTAAAACTTTAGTCAAAATCGAACTAAATTCCATATATTTGTAGAAAAGTTCGTTTTTACTATTGTATTTTTTAATAAGTAATATTAAAATATTAAAGTATTTCAAACAAAGGAGTTTAAAGCCGTGAAAAAATACTTTCAATTCGATAAGTATGGTACAAACTATAAGAAAGAGATTATCGGTGGTATCACTACTTTTCTATCAATGGCTTATATTTTAGCTGTTAACCCACAAGTTTTAAGTTTAGCAGGCGTTAAAGGTGTTTCAGGCGATATGAAAATGGATCAAGGTGCTATATTTGTAGCGACAGCTTTAGCTGCATTTGTAGGCTCTTTATTCATGGGACTTATCGCTAAATATCCTATTGCTTTAGCACCGGGAATGGGATTAAATGCATTCTTCGCATTTACTGTAGTGTTAACCATGGGCATTCCGTGGCAAATTGGCTTAACAGGTGTGCTATTCTCAGGAATATTCTTCGCGATATTAACCGCCACCGGATTAAGGGAAACCATTATTAATTCGATTCCTTATCAAATGAAGATGGCTGTATCAGCAGGTATAGGTTTGTTCATTACATTCGTAGGACTACAAAGTGCCGGAATTATCGTTAAGAATGATTCAACTTTAGTTACACTAGGTCATTTAACCGACGGACCAGTACTGTTAGCAATATTTGGTATTGTTATTACAATCATTCTATATGCACGAAAAGTACCAGGTTCAATCTTCATCGGTATGATTATTACTGCTATTGTAGGTATGATTACTGGTCTAATTCATACGCCATCAGGTATCGTAGGAAAAATTCCTAGCATCACGCCAACGTTTGGCGCAGCATTTGAAGCATTTAAAGATCCAGCTCAATTATTTACAATACAATTTTTAATCGTTATTTTAACGTTCTTCTTTATCGACTTTTTTGATACGGCAGGAACTCTAGTAGCAGTAGCTACTCAAGCGGGTATGATGAAAGATAATAAATTACCTAGAGCGGGTAGAGCATTATTTGCAGATTCTCTTGCAACAATTGTAGGTGCTGTATTTGGTACGACAACAACTACTTCATACATAGAATCAACGTCAGGTGTAGCGGTTGGGGCACGTACAGGATTTGCTAGTATAGTCACAGGGCTCTGTTTCTTACTTGCGTTATTCTTTAGTCCACTTATTGAAATAGTTACAAGCGCCGTTACTACACCAGCGTTAGTAGTAGTAGGTATATTAATGGCAGCTAACTTTGCTGAAATTGATTGGAAAAAATTCGAAGTAGCCGTACCTTCATTTATTACAATTATTATGATGCCTTTATCATATTCAATTGCTACAGGTATCGCATGTGGATTTATTTTCTATCCAATTACAATGCTAATTACGAAAAAACACAAAGAAGTACATCCTATTATGTATTTCCTAATGATTTTATTTATCTTGTACTTTGTTTTTGTACACGGCTAAACATAAAAAGAACTGCGTATTCGTGAATTTAGAATACGCAGTTCTTTTATTATTTGTATATATTTAGCAATGATTAGCGTCGATGATGATCTTCATCTTTATATTGTGTGTAAATGACTTTAGCATCTCTATTAGGAAGATAGGTTGGGGCATTTAAGATAATAAATACGAAGAATACCATCAAGAAGAATAGTACCCAATGCGTAAACATCCCAACTACAGGAATAAACGCAATAAATGAACCAATCACACCTATTAACGGAATAACAGCCATAGGTTTAATCGTATTTTGACTATCAACGAGTAAAATAATTCCTACTATTAAATAGAGTAGCGCATTTAATAATAATGGTTGCCATGCAAAACTTAAGACGACGCTACCACCTAAAAATGGGATGCCGTAGAAAAATTCTGTAGCTAATAAAAAGAAACTTATAATTGCTAATGTTAATTTAATGCTTTTTTTCAAAATATATTCGCCTCCGATAACTTCATTAAAATAAGAAGTTAATCTAATATTAATCAATTGTACAAAGTAATCTATCCATATATTAATTACTATTAAATAGATAACAATCGTGTAAATTACTGTTAAGACATATCTCTATTATAATAGAAAAAAGAAAAAAGGGAAAAAATTTACCTAAAATGGTTGAAGTACCAAAATATTTCCAGTACAATACTAAAGTATGTGTTAGACAAGAACAGAAAAAGTTAAAGAAAAACCTTGATTTATCAATGTTTTTCATGTAACATATCTAATGTTGGACTTGAAGAAAGCGATGAAGCGAAAGGTTACTGACACACCCGGCCGCTTTGCCATGGCGCTGTGTAAGATAGTTTTCGTGGAGAAGTCTATCACTTAAATGTAGACGAATAAGGAGGGAAAATTATGGCAAAACAAAAAATCAGAATCAGATTAAAAGCTTATGATCACCGTGTAATTGATCAATCAGCAGAGAAAATTGTTGAAACTGCTAAACGTTCTGGTGCAGATGTTTCTGGACCAATTCCGTTACCAACTGAAAAATCAGTTTATACAATTATCCGTGCGGTTCATAAGTACAAAGATTCACGTGAACAATTCGAACAACGTACACATAAACGTTTAATCGACATTGTTAACCCAACACCAAAAACAGTTGATGCTTTAATGGGCTTAAACTTACCATCTGGTGTAGACATCGAAATTAAATTATAATAGAAAATTTTAGGAGGTGGACTTTCGATGACCAAAGGAATCTTAGGAAGAAAAATTGGGATGACACAAGTATTCGGAGAAAACGGTGAATTAATCCCAGTTACAGTAGTAGAAGCAAGTCAAAACGTAGTATTACAAAAGAAAACTGAAGAAGTTGATGGCTATAACGCTATCCAAGTAGGTTTTGATGATAAAAAAGCATATAAAAAAGATGCTAAATCAAATAAATATGCTAACAAACCAGCAGAAGGTCACGCTAAAAAGGCTGGCGCAACACCTAAGCGCTTCATTCGTGAATTCAGAAACGTTAATGTTGATGAATACGAAGTAGGTCAAGAAGTCTCAGTAGATACTTTTGAAGCTGGAGACATCATTGATGTAACAGGAACTTCAAAAGGTAAAGGTTTCCAAGGTGCAATTAAACGTCATGGCCAAGCACGCGGACCAATGGCCCACGGTTCTCATTTCCATAGAGCACCAGGTTCAGTAGGTATGGCTTCAGATGCTTCTAGAGTATTTAAAGGCCAAAAAATGCCTGGACGTATGGGTGGTAACACAGTTACTGTTCAAAACTTAGAAGTAGTTCAAGTTGATACAGATAACAATGTTATTTTAGTAAAAGGTAATGTACCTGGACCTAAAAAAGGTTTCGTAGAAATCCAAACTTCAATTAAAAAAGGTAATAAATAATAAGTAGCGAAAGGAGGAAAAAGCATAATGGCTAATTATGATGTATTAAAAGTAGACGGATCTAAATCAGGTTCTGTTGAATTAAGCGATTCAGTATTCGCTATTGAACCAAATAACAGTGTTCTTTTTGAAGCAATCAATTTACAACGTGCTTCATTACGCCAAGGAACTCACGCAGTTAAAAATCGTTCAGCTGTACGTGGTGGCGGACGTAAACCATGGAGACAAAAAGGTACAGGACGTGCGCGTCAAGGTACTATCCGTGCTCCACAATGGCGTGGTGGTGGTATCGTATTCGGACCAACACCAAGAAGCTATGCATATAAAATGCCTAAGAAAATGCGTCGTTTAGCATTACGTTCTGCATTATCTTTCAAAGTTCAAGAAAATAGTTTTACAGTTGTTGATGCTTTTGGTTTTGATGCTCCAAAAACAAAAGAATTCAAAAACGTATTAACTACACTTGAACAACCTAAAAAAGTATTAGTAGTTACTGAAAACGAAGATGTAAATGTTGAATTATCAGCACGTAACATCCCTGGTGTACAAGTAAGTACTGCTCAAGGCTTAAACGTGTTAGATATCACTAGCGCTGACAGTGTTATTATTACTGAATCAGCTGCGAAAAAAGTTGAGGAGGTGCTCGGATAATGGAAGCAAGAGATGTTCTTAAGCGCCCCGTAATCACTGAAAAATCTTCTGAAGCTATGGCTGAAGACAAATACACTTTTGACGTAGATACTCGTGCTAACAAAACACAAGTTAAAATTGCGGTTGAAGAAATTTTTGACGTTAAAGTTGAAAATGTTAACATCATCAACTACAAACCTAAGAAAAAACGTATGGGCCGTTACCAAGGCTATACAAACAAAAGAAGAAAAGCGATTGTTAAACTTAAAGAAGGTTCAATCGACTTATTCAACTAAAAAATAAAATATAATAAATTACCATTAAGGAGGTAAGCGACAATGGCTCTTAAAAAGTATAAGCCAATTACAAATGGTCGTCGTAATATGACTACTTTGGATTTCGCAGAAATTACGAAAACAACGCCTGAAAAGTCATTATTACAACCGCTACCGAAAAAAGCGGGTCGTAACAACCAAGGTAAATTGACTGTTCGTCATCATGGTGGAGGACATAAACGTCAATACCGTGTTATCGATTTCAAACGTAATAAAGATGGAATCACTGCTAAAGTTGATTCAATTCAATATGATCCAAACCGTTCAGCAAACATTGCATTATTAGTATATGCAGACGGTGAAAAACGCTACATTATCGCACCAAAAGGATTACAAGTAGGCCAAACAGTTGAAAGTGGTGCTGATGCAGATATCAAAGTTGGTAATGCATTACCATTACAAAACATTCCAGTTGGTACTGTAATTCACAATATCGAATTAAAACCTGGTAAAGGTGGACAATTAGCTCGTTCAGCGGGTGCAAGTTCACAAGTACTTGGTAAAGAAGGTAAATACGTATTAATCAGATTACGTTCTGGTGAAGTTCGTATGATCTTATCAACTTGCCGTGCTACAATCGGTCAAGTAGGTAACTTACAACATGAATTAGTTAACGTTGGTAAAGCCGGACGTTCTAGATGGAAAGGTATCCGTCCAACAGTCCGTGGTTCTGTAATGAACCCTAACGATCACCCACACGGTGGTGGTGAAGGACGTGCTCCAATCGGTAGACCTTCTCCAATGTCTCCATGGGGTAAACCAACTCTTGGTAAGAAAACACGTCGCGGTAAAAAATCATCAGATAAACTTATCGTTCGTGGACGTAAGAAAAAATAATAATAACTTATTTGGGTGTGCGGCGTAAAAGCTGCACGCACATAATAAGAAGGGAGGCGCCCAAATGGCTCGTAGTATTAAAAAAGGACCTTTCGTCGATGATCATTTAATGAAAAAAGTAGAAGCTCAAGACGGAAGTGAAAAGAAACAAGTAATCAAAACATGGTCACGTCGTTCTACAATTTTCCCAAACTTCATCGGTCATACTTTCGCAGTATACGATGGTCGTAAACATGTACCTGTTTATGTAACTGAGGATATGGTAGGTCACAAATTAGGTGAATTTGCTCCAACTCGTACATTTAAAGGACATGCTGCTGACGATAAAAAAACTAGAAGATAATAAATAGAAGTAGAGGAGGAAATCCTAATGGAAGCAAAAGCGGTTGCTAGAACAATCAGAATCGCACCTCGTAAAGTAAGATTAGTTCTTGACTTAATTAGAGGTAAAAATGCTGGAGAAGCTATTGCTATTTTAAAATTAACTAACAAAGCTTCATCACCAGTAATTGAAAAAGTATTAATGTCCGCTTTAGCAAATGCTGAACATAACTATGACATGAACACTGATGAATTAGTTGTTAAAGAAGCATATGCAAATGAAGGACCAACTTTAAAACGTTTCCGTCCACGTGCACAAGGCCGTGCAAGTGCAATTAACAAACGTACAAGCCACATTACAATCGTCGTAAGTGACGGTAAAGAAGAAGCTAAAGAAGCTTAATAATTACTTAAGGAGGGAATACTGTGGGTCAAAAAATTAATCCAATCGGACTTCGTGTCGGAATTATCCGTGATTGGGAAGCTAAATGGTATGCTGAAAAAGATTTCGCTTCTCTATTACACGAAGATTTAAGAATCCGTAAATTTATTGATAACGAATTAAAAGAAGCATCAGTTTCTCACGTTGATATTGAACGTGCTGCGAACCGTATTAATATTGCTATTCACACTGGTAAACCAGGTATGGTAATTGGTAAAGGCGGATCAGAAATTGAAAAACTTCGTAACAAATTAAACAACTTAACTGATAAAAAAGTACACATCAATGTTGTGGAAATCAAAAAAGTTGATATTGACGCTCGTTTAGTTGCTGAGAATATTGCACGTCAATTAGAAAACCGTGCTTCATTCCGTCGTGTACAAAAACAAGCTATTACAAGAGCTATGAAACTTGGTGCTAAAGGTATTAAAACTCAAGTATCAGGACGTTTAGGCGGAGCTGACATCGCTCGTGCTGAACAATATTCAGAAGGAACTGTTCCACTTCATACTTTACGTGCAGACATCGACTATGCACATGCTGAAGCTGACACTACTTATGGTAAATTAGGTGTTAAAGTATGGATCTATCGTGGTGAAGTTCTTCCTACTAAGAATACTAGTGAAGGAGGAAAATAAGAATGTTACTACCAAAACGTGTTAAATATCGTCGTCAACATCGTCCTAAAACAACTGGTCGTTCTAAAGGCGGTAACTATGTAACATTTGGTGAGTATGGATTACAAGCTACAACAACTTCTTGGATCACATCTCGTCAAATCGAATCTGCTCGTATTGCTATGACACGTTACATGAAACGTGGCGGGAAAGTTTGGATTAAAATCTTCCCTCATACACCATACACTAAAAAACCTTTAGAAGTACGTATGGGTGCTGGTAAAGGTGCCGTTGAAGGCTGGATCGCAGTTGTGAAACCAGGTAGAATTTTATTCGAAGTTGCTGGTGTATCTGAAGAAGTAGCTCGTGAAGCATTACGTTTAGCAAGTCACAAACTTCCAGTAAAAACTAAGTTTGTAAAACGTGAAGAATTGGGTGGTGAAACAAATGAAAGCTAAGGAAATTAGAGACTTAACCACTTCAGAAATCGAAGAACAAATCAAATCTTCAAAAGAAGAGCTTTTTAACCTACGCTTTCAGTTAGCTACAGGTCAATTAGAGGAAACTGCACGTATTCGTACAGTTAGAAAAACGATTGCACGTCTAAAAACTGTTGCTCGTGAAAGAGAAATCGAACAAAGCAAAGCTAATCAATAATCCATTTGAAAGAGGAGGTTACAAAAGTGAGTGAAAGAAACGATCGTAAAGTTTATGTAGGTAAAGTTGTTTCAGATAAAATGGACAAAACTATTACTGTATTAGTTGAAACTTACAAAACACACAAATTATACGGTAAACGTGTAAAATACTCTAAAAAATACAAAACTCATGATGAAAACAATTCAGCTAAATTAGGAGACACAGTTAAAATTCAAGAAACTCGTCCTTTATCAGCAACAAAACGTTTTCGTTTAGTAGAAATTGTTGAAGAGTCAGTTATTATTTAATACAAGATTAGAGATAAGGGAGGTTTAACTAATGATCCAACAAGAAACTCGTTTAAAAGTAGCGGACAACTCTGGTGCTCGTGAAGTTCTTACAATTAAAGTATTAGGTGGATCTGGACGCAAAACAGCGAACATTGGTGACATTATTGTATGTACTGTTAAAAATGCAACACCAGGTGGCGTTGTTAAAAAAGGCGATGTAGTCAAAGCTGTTGTTGTTAGAACTAAATCAGGCGTTCGCCGTAATGATGGTTCTTATATCAAATTTGATGAAAATGCATGTGTCATTATTCGTGATGACAAAGGCCCACGTGGTACTCGTATCTTTGGTCCTGTTGCTCGTGAATTACGTGATGGTAACTTCATGAAAATCGTATCATTAGCACCAGAAGTACTATAATTTATAAAAACCATATCATTTAAGGAGGTGCCCACATGCATATCAAAAAAGGTGACAACGTAAAAGTTATCGCAGGTAAAGACAAAGGTAAAGAAGGTAAAGTAGTTGCTACTGAACCTAAAAAAGACCGTGTCGTTGTGGAAGGTGTTAACGTTATTAAAAAACACCAAAAACCAACTCAATTAAATCCTGAAGGTGGAATCTTAGAAACAGAGGCAGCAATCCATGTTTCTAACGTACAATTATTAGACCCTAAAACAAATGAACCTACACGTGTTGGATACAAATTTGTAGACGGCAAAAAAGTTCGTATCGCTAAAAAATCTGGCGAAGAAATTAAATCTAATAATTAATAATTAGTCGAAAGGAGGATCCACTTTGAACCGTTTAAAAGAAAGATACAATACTGAAGTTACTGAAAACTTAGTGAAAAAATTCAACTATAGTTCTGTAATGGAAGTTCCAAAAATCGAAAAAATCGTTGTGAATATGGGTGTAGGTGACGCAGTTCAAAACTCTAAAGTATTAGATAATGCTGTAGAAGAATTAGAACTTATCACTGGTCAAAAACCATTAGTAACAAAAGCTAAAAAATCAGTTGCAACATTCCGTTTACGTGAAGGTATGCCAATCGGTGCGAAAGTTACACTTCGCGGAGAAAGAATGTATGAATTCTTAGACAAATTAATCGCAGTTTCATTACCTCGTGTACGTGACTTCCAAGGTGTTTCTAAAAAAGCATTTGATGGTCGCGGTAACTATACTCTAGGAATCAAAGAACAATTAATTTTCCCAGAAATCGATTATGATAAAGTAAGTAAAGTAAGAGGAATGGATATTGTTATCGTAACAACTGCTAACACTGACGAGGAAGCTCGTGAATTGTTAACAAACTTCGGTATGCCATTTCGTAAATAATCTCTAAAAGGAGGCTAATTAAGTGGCTAAAACTTCTATGGTTGCTAAGCAACAGAAAAAACAAAAATATGCAGTACGTGAATATACTCGTTGTGAACGTTGTGGTCGTCCACATTCTGTATATCGTAAATTTAAATTATGCCGTATTTGTTTCCGTGAATTAGCTTACAAAGGCCAAATCCCTGGCGTACGTAAAGCTAGCTGGTAATATATAAGAGTCTGAAAGGAGGCAACAATCAATGACAATGACAGATCCAATCGCAGATATGCTTACTCGTGTAAGAAACGCAAACATGGTGCGTCACGAAAAGTTAGAATTACCTGCATCTAACATTAAAAAACAAATTGCTGAAATCTTAAAAAATGAAGGTTTCATTAAAAACGTAGAATTCGTTGAAGACGATAAACAAGGTGTTATTCGTTTATTCTTAAAATATGGTCAAAACAATGAACGTGTTATCACAGGATTAAAACGTATCTCTAAACCAGGTTTACGTGTTTATGCTAAAGCAAACGAAGTACCTAAAGTATTAAATGGTTTAGGTATTGCATTAGTTTCAACTTCTGAAGGTGTCATCACTGACAAAGAAGCTAGAAAACGTAACGTTGGCGGAGAAATTATCGCATACGTTTGGTAATAATAAATAAGGAGGTGCCATAACATGAGTCGTGTTGGTAAGAAAATTATTGACATCCCTAGCGACGTTACAGTAACTTTTGATGGTCAAACAGCTACTGTAAAAGGTCCTAAAGGTGAATTAACTAGAACTTTTAATGAAAGAATGACTTTCAAACAAGAAGAAAACACAATTGAAGTTGTAAGACCTACTGATTCTAAAGATGATAGAACAGTTCATGGTACAACTCGTGCTTTATTAAATAATATGGTACAAGGTGTTTCTCAAGGTTTCGAAAAAACTCTTGAACTTGTAGGTGTAGGTTACCGTGCTCAAATGCAAGGTAATGACTTAGTATTAAACGTTGGTTATTCTCATCCTGTTGAAATTAAAGCTGAAGATGGCATTACTTTCGCAGTAGAGAAAAACACAACTGTAAGAGTATCTGGCGTTTCTAAAGAACAAGTTGGAGCTATTGCTTCAAACATCCGTTCAGTAAGACCTCCAGAACCTTATAAAGGAAAAGGTATCCGTTACCAAGGTGAATACGTTCGCCGTAAAGAAGGTAAAACTGGTAAATAATAGATAACTCTCTTAAGAAAGGAGTAATAAAATGATCAGTAAAATTGATAAAAACAAAGTGCGTTTGAAAAGACATGCTCGTGTGCGTACTAAATTATCAGGTACAGCTGAAAAACCACGTTTAAATGTTTATCGTTCAAACAAACATATTTATGCTCAAATCATCGATGATGTTAAAGGCGAAACTTTAGTTCAAGCATCATCTAAAGATAAAGATATCGCTAGCGAATCTACTACAAAAGTTGATTTATCTACAAAAGTTGGCGAAACAATTGCTAAAAAAGCAACTGACAAAGGTATTAAAGAAATCGTATTTGATCGTGGCGGTTACTTATATCATGGTCGTGTTAAAGCATTAGCAGAAGCTGCTAGAGAAAGCGGATTAGAATTTTAATTTAAAGGAGGGACAAATACATGGCTCGTAGAGAAGAAGAAACGAAAGAATTTGAAGAACGCGTTGTTACAATCAATCGTGTTGCGAAAGTTGTAAAAGGTGGACGTCGTTTCCGTTTCACTGCATTAGTAGTAGTTGGAGACAAAAATGGTCGTGTAGGTTTCGGTACTGGTAAAGCTCAAGAGGTACCAGAAGCTATCAAAAAAGCTGTTGAAGCAGCTAAAAAAGATTTAGTAGTCGTTCCACGTGTTGAAGGAACTACTCCACACATTATCACTGGTCGTTATGGTTCAGGTAGCGTATTCATGAAACCAGCTGCACCTGGTACAGGAGTTATCGCTGGTGGCCCAGTACGTGCCGTATTAGAATTAGCAGGTATCACTGATATCTTAAGTAAATCATTAGGTTCAAACACACCTATTAACATGGTACGTGCTACACTAAATGGTTTACAAAACCTTAAAAACGCTGAAGAAGTTGCTAAATTACGTGGCAAATCAGTAGAAGAATTATATAATTAAGGAGGGAAAATAAATAATGGCTAAATTACAAATTACCCTCACTCGTAGTGTTATTGGTCGTCCTGAAACACAACGTAAAACTGTTGAAGCTTTAGGTCTTAAAAAGACTAACAGTTCAGTAGTTGTTGAAGATAACCCTGCAATCCGTGGGCAAATCAACAAAGTTAAACATTTATTAACAGTTGAAGAAAAATAATTAAGGAGGTGCCTATAAAATGAAATTACATGAGTTAAAAGCAGCTGAAGGTTCACGTAAAGTACGTAACCGTGTTGGTCGTGGCGCTGGTACTGGTAACGGTAAAACTAGTGGCCGTGGTCAAAAAGGTCAAAAAGCACGTTCAGGTGGTGGCGTAAGACCAGGTTTTGAAGGTGGACAATTACCTTTATTCCGTCGTTTACCAAAACGAGGTTTCACTAACATCAACCGTAAAGAATATGCTATTGTTAACTTAGACCAACTTAATAAATTTGAAGATGGTACTGAAGTAACTCCAGTTTTATTAGTTGAAACTGGTGTAGTTAAGAATGAAAAATCTGGTATTAAAGTACTAGGTAACGGTTCACTTGATAAAAAATTGACAGTGAAAGCTCATAAATTCTCAGCTTCAGCAGTAGAAGCAATTGATGCTAAAGGTGGAGCACACGAGGTGATCTAATGTTTCAAACGCTTGTGAGCTTCTTTAAAACTAAAGAAGTTCGTAACAAGATTTTCTTTACTTTAGCAATGTTAGTAATATTCAAAATAGGGACTTATATTCCGGCTCCTGGTGTAAACCCAGAGCCTTTTGAACAACAAAGTTCTGATCAAGGTGTCGCTGCTCTTCTTAATACGTTTGGTGGCGGAGCCTTAAAGAACTTTTCTATATTTGCAATGGGCATTATGCCTTATATCACCGCATCTATCGTAATGCAATTATTACAGATGGATATTGTTCCGAAATTCTCAGAATGGGCGAAACAAGGTGAAGTAGGTAAAAGAAAACTTAGCAATGTAACACGTTATTTCGCTATCATTTTGGCTTTTATACAGTCAATTGGTATGGCTTTTCAATTCAATAATTATCTAGGTGGTAAATTGATTGTTAATCAATCTATCATGAGTTATTTATTGATAGCCGTTGTTTTAACAGCTGGAACAGCATTTCTAATTTGGCTTGGTGACCAAATCACTCAATTTGGTGTAGGTAATGGTATTTCTATCATTATCTTTGCAGGTATCTTATCTACGTTACCATCATCTATCGGACAGTTTGTACAACAAGCGTTCGTTGGTAATGATGATACAACGTTAGCATGGCTTAAAGTTATAGGCTTAATAGTAGGTTTAATTTTACTTACTGTTGGTGCTATCTATGTACTTGAAGCTAAACGTAAGATTCCTATTCAATATGCGAAGAAACAATCTGCCCAAAGATTAGGTTCACAAGCAACTTATCTACCTTTAAAAGTAAACTCAGCAGGGGTTATTCCAGTAATCTTTGCGATGGCATTCTTCTTATTGCCAAGAACATTAACATTGTTCTTCCCGAAAGCTGATCGGGCGCAAACAATTTCTGAATATGCTAACCCTTCAAACACTTACGGCATGATAGTTTATGTAATTCTAATTATTGCATTCACATATTTCTATGCCTTTGTTCAAGTTAACCCTGAAAAAATGGCAGATAACTTGAAGAAACAAGGTAGTTATGTACCAGGTATCAGACCTGGAGATCAAACAAAAAAATATATTACTAAAGTACTTTATCGCTTAACTTTTGTAGGCTCTATTTTCTTAGCCGTTATTGCTATATTACCTATATTGGCTACTAAGTTTATGAGTTTACCTCAATCAATTCAGATTGGTGGTACTAGCTTATTAATCGTAATAGGTGTAGCAATCGAAACTATGAAATCACTTGAAGCTCAAGTGAGTCAGAAAGAATATAAAGGCTTTGGTGGTAGATAATTTGTAGGAGGGCAATTTATGAATATCATTTTAATGGGTTTACCTGGCGCAGGTAAAGGAACTCAAGCGAGTGAAATTGTTAAGAAATTCCCAATACCACATATATCTACTGGTGACATGTTCAGAAAAGCGATTAAAGATGAAACAGATTTAGGAAAAGAAGCTAAATCTTACATGGATCGTGGAGAATTAGTCCCTGATGAAGTTACTGTAGGTATCGTTAAAGAAAGAATTTCTGAAGACGATGCAAAAAAAGGATTCTTATTAGACGGTTTCCCTAGAACTATCGATCAAGCTGAGGCATTAAATGAAATTATGTCTGAGCTTGGCAGAAACATTGATGCTGTTATCAACATTGAAGTTCCTGAGGAAGAATTAATGAATCGTCTTACAGGTCGTCGTATTTGTGAAAAATGTGGTACGACTTATCATCTTGTATTTAATCCTCCAAAGGTTGATGGTATTTGTGATATCGATGGTGGAAAACTTTATCAACGTGAAGATGATAATCCAGAAACAGTATCTAACCGTTTAAGTGTAAATGTTAAACAATCTAAGCCTATATTAGAATATTACGACAATAAAGGCGTATTGAATAACATTGATGGCGCAAAAGATATTGACGAAGTAACCAAAGATGTCATTGATATCTTAAATCATTTAAAATAGATCAACTTTATACGGTCTATGAAAAAGTGAATTTTAACTAGGTTTCTCTGGCAAGAATTAATTTTCTGAGTGCCGAATAACGATAAATAATTCCCGCATTTTGTTAAACTTATAATAACTAGTCACTATATTAGATTCGTATCGTTGAAGTTGTCTATTGACGATTACCTTACTATTGTAAAAAGGGGGAAGTTAATCAATGGCGAAACAAGATGTAATTGAATTAGAAGGTACAGTATTAGATACTTTACCAAATGCTATGTTTAAAGTAGAATTAGAAAATGGTCATGAAATTTTAGCTCACGTAAGTGGTAAGATCAGAATGAACTATATTCGAATTCTACCTGGCGACAAAGTAACTGTAGAAATGTCTCCGTATGATTTATCACGCGGTAGAATTACTTATCGTTATAAATAATCGTCACTCCATAATATAGGGAGGTATAAAAATGAAAGTAAGACCATCAGTTAAACCAATTTGCGAAAAATGTAAAGTCATTAAACGTAAAGGTAAAGTAATGGTAATTTGTGACAATCCTAAGCACAAACAAAGACAAGGATAATAAAAGAGAGGTGTAAATATATGGCACGTATTGCAGGAGTAGATATTCCACGTGAAAAACGCGTTGTTATTTCATTAACATACGTATACGGTATCGGTACTTCAACAGCTAAGAAAATCGTTGAAGAAGCTAACGTTGCAGCTGATACTCGTGTAAAAGATTTAACAGATGACGAATTAGGTCGTATCCGTGAAGTTGTAGACAGTTACAAAGTTGAAGGTGACTTACGTCGTGAACAAAACTTAAACATCAAACGTTTAATGGAAATTTCATCATACCGTGGTATCCGTCACCGTCGTGGCTTACCAGTTCGCGGTCAAAAAACTAAAAACAACGCACGTACTCGTAAAGGCCCAGTTAAAACTGTAGCTAACAAGAAAAAATAATAGGTAAAGGAGGCAAAATATAAATGGCTCGTAAACAAGTATCTCGTAAACGTAGAGTTAAAAAGAATATTGAAAATGGTGTAGCTCACATCCGTTCAACATTCAACAATACAATCGTAACTATCACTGATGAATTTGGTAATGCTTTATCTTGGTCATCAGCAGGTGCATTAGGTTTTAAAGGTTCTAAAAAATCAACACCATTCGCAGCGCAAATGGCTTCTGAAACTGCTTCAAAAACAGCAATGGAACATGGATTAAAAACTGTAGAAGTAACAGTTAAAGGACCTGGACCTGGTCGTGAATCAGCTATTCGTGCTTTACAATCAGCTGGTTTAGAAGTAACTGCAATCAGAGACGTTACTCCAGTACCACATAACGGTTGTCGTCCACCAAAACGTCGTCGCGTCTAATTTTTTAAGTTTGTTATTGTTACAGGTCACTGAGCGAAACAGTTTAAAATTAAGTCGACGTAATTAAGGAGGATTTTTGCAAATGATAGAAATTGAAAAACCTAGAATTGAGACAATTGAAATTAGTGAAGATGCTAAATTCGGTAAGTTCGTTGTTGAACCACTTGAGCGTGGCTACGGTACTACACTAGGAAACTCCTTACGTCGTATCCTACTATCTTCATTACCAGGTGCAGCCGTTAAGTACATTGAAATCGAAGGTGTTTTACACGAATTCTCAGCTATAGATAACGTTGTTGAAGATGTTTCTACAATTATTATGAACATCAAAAAATTAGCGCTTAAAATCTATTCTGAAGAAGATAAAATATTAGAAATCGATGTTCGAGATGAAGGCGAAGTAACTGCAAGTGACATTACTCATGATAGTGATGTTGAAGTTCTAAATCCAGAACTTAAAATCGCAACAGTGTCTAAAGGTGGACATTTAAAAATTCGTCTAGTTGCTAATAAGGGTAGAGGTTACGCACTAGCAGAACAAAATAATACTAGTGATTTACCAATTGGTGTAATTCCTGTTGATTCATTATATTCACCTGTAGAACGTGTCAACTATACAGTTGAAAATACACGTGTAGGTCAAAGTAGTGATTTTGATAAATTAACTTTAGATGTTTGGACTAATGGTTCAATTACTCCACAAGAGTCTGTATCATTAGCTGCTAAAATCATAACTGAACATTTAAATATTTTCGTAGGTCTTACTGATGAAGCACAAAATGCTGAAATCATGATTGAAAAAGAAGAAGACCAAAAAGAAAAAGTACTTGAAATGTCTATTGAAGAATTAGACTTATCAGTACGTTCATACAACTGTTTAAAACGCGCAGGAATCAATTCTGTTCAAGAATTAGCTGATAAATCTGAAGCTGATATGATGAAAGTGCGTAATTTAGGTCGTAAATCTCTTGAAGAAGTTAAATATAAATTAGAAGATTTAGGATTAGGTTTAAGAAAAGAAGATTAATAAGTTAAAGGAGGTCAACTCATGGGTTACAGAAAATTAGGTCGTACTTCTGATCAACGTAAAGCTATGTTACGTGACTTAGCTACTTCACTTATCGTTAGTGAACGCATTGAAACTACAGAAGCTCGTGCGAAAGAAGTTCGTAGTGTTGTTGAGAAATTAATCACTTTAGGTAAAAAAGGAGATTTAGCTTCTCGCCGTAATGCTGCTAAAACATTACGTAACGTTGAAATTTTAAATGAAGACGAAACTACACAAACTGCACTTCAAAAATTATTCGGTGAAATTGCTGAACGTTATACAGAACGTCAAGGTGGTTACACTCGTATTCTTAAAGTAGGTCCTCGTCGCGGAGACGGTGCTGAATCAGTTATCATCGAATTAGTAGATTAATTCAACTTATAAATACACTTACTACTTATATCTAAAGCAAATGAGTGCAACGATAATGTTTGCCACATACAGATATTGTCTAGCTCAGAGTGCCCCATCAATTAAATATTATCAAAAAGCGTGAACTCAACTAAAATATGATGGGGTGCGCGCTTTTTTAGTTTTAAAGTAACTTACGCGTTTAACGACTTACTTTAAAGCGGATTATAAATTTTAGGATATAAATCCTAAACCATAGGCGTAGAGAAGATTCAATGCGAATACTCTCTACGCCTCATTTTATATAAACGTTTCATATTATGTCTCTATGTATATGTACAAAGTCATTGTTTAAAGTGCAATCCTTTAACATAGATATACAGAATGTTAATTATCATGTAAAATATATAAGTAAATTATTTTAGGAGGGAACATCGTGGAGGCTAATCATTCAACTATTATAGAATTACAGAATATTGATTTTCAGTACCAAGGAGATGCAGCCTTCACGCTTGAAGATGTTTCTTTTAAAATACCTAAAAATCAATGGACCTCTATTGTTGGTCATAATGGTTCAGGCAAATCTACCATTGCGAAACTCATCGTTGG
This sequence comes from Staphylococcus sp. acrmy, assembly GCF_022690565.1. Lineage (NCBI taxonomy): Bacteria > Bacillati > Bacillota > Bacilli > Caryophanales > Staphylococcaceae > Staphylococcus > Staphylococcus sp. acrmy. The sequence goes on from NZ_JALCVE010000004.1 coordinate 195,409, forward strand.
AATTGAGGCTGCTACTAAAGGGCAAATATTCTTTGATAACACGTCAATTACGCAAGACAACCTTAAAACAATTCGTAATCATATAGGTATTGTTTTTCAAAACCCTGAGAATCAGTTCGTGGGTTCGATCGTCAAATATGATGTGGCATTTGGTCTAGAAAACCACTTAGTCCCACATGAAGAAATGCAAGAAATTGTGGCTCAGTCATTAAAAGACGTAGGAATGACTGATTATGCTGAATATGAGCCACAGTCGCTCTCAGGTGGTCAGAAACAGCGTGTAGCGATTGCAGGCGTCTTAGCACTAAGTCCTTCTGTGATCATCTTAGATGAAGCGACATCGATGCTTGACCCTCAAGCTAAACAATCGTTGCTTGAATTAATACGTAAAGTGAAAAAATATAAAGATGTTACGATTATTTCTATCACGCATGACTTAACCGAAGCTATGGAAGGCGACCATATCATAGTGATGAACCAAGGGAAAGTCTTTAAAGAAGGTAAACCTGAAACGATTTTTAAAGATATTGATAGTTTGAACAATATAGGGTTAGACTTACCTTTCTCTATGAAAATGAACCAACTCTTAGGTTTTGATGACCAGTATACTACCTATGAAAGGTTGGTAGATAAACTATGACTATTACTTTTAAAGATGTTTCTTATACCTATCAAAAAGGCACGCCTTACGAATATGAAGCTTTAAAACATATCGACCTTACGTTAGAACAGGGGAAGTATTATGCGATTGTGGGACAGACTGGTAGTGGGAAGTCTACGTTAATACAACATCTGAATGGGTTATTAAAACCTACACAAGGTAGTATTGAGCATGACGATATAACAATTGTAGCTAAAACTAAAGATAAGTATATACGTGCTATGCGCCAAAATGTTGGCTTAGTATTTCAGTTTCCAGAGTCTCAATTATTCGAAGATAATATTGAAAGAGAAATTGAATTTGGGCCTAAGAACTTTGGTATGGATGTTGAGAAAGTAAAAGCGCGAGCATTGGACTTATTTTTAGAACTAGGTTTCTCTAAGAATATTATGTCATTGTCACCGTTTCAAATGTCTGGTGGTCAAATGCGTAAAATAGCTATTGTCTCAATACTTGCAATGGATCCAGATGTTATCATTTTAGATGAACCAACTGCAGGTCTAGATCCAAAAAGCCGTCAACAAGTAATGAAATTATTTAAAAAAATTCAAAAAGAACATCATAAAACCATTATCTTAGTGTCACATGATATGAACGATGTCGCTAATTATGCTGAAGAAATTATTGTTATGAAAGAAGGAAGTGTTTTAGGACAAGTTTCTCCTAAACAATTATTTAAACAGGCCAGCCAGTTAGAAGAATGGCATATTACTTTACCAGACATTGTTCAATTACAACGTGATTTTGAAAATAAATATCATACTAAGTTAAAAGATATAGCTTTAACTGAAGAGGAATTTGTAAGCATGTATCGGGAGTGGCAACATCATGAAGAATAAACTCATTATTGGTCGTTATTTACCTAATGATTCAGTCATACACAATTTAGACCCTCGTGGCAAAGTGATATTTGTGTTTCTATTTATTATTCTTATATTCTTTGCTCATTCATTTGCAACATTCGGTTGGATTCTATTACTTATTCTGTCATTCATGATGCTAGCCAAAATTAAATTTTGGTTTTTAATTAAAGGATTAACGCCAATCTTTATCTTTTTAATTTTTACCTTTTTAATGCACGTATTTTTCACGCATGGTGGAACGAGATTAGTAGAATTCGGTTTTATTAAAATAGATAGTGTTGGTATATTAGAAGGTATCTTTATTTCATTAAGATTAATCACGATAGTAATGATAGCTACGATTATGACGCTCTCAACAAGCCCTATAGACTTAACTGATGCATTTGAGAAACTTATGACCCCACTTAAATGGGTTAAAGTTCCTGTTCATCAATTAAGTATGATTATGTCAATCGCGTTAAGATTTATCCCAACATTGATGGATGAACTAGACAAAATTATCTTGGCTCAAAAGTCACGTGGTTCTGAAATTAGTTCTGGAAGTTTAATGACCCGTATTAAAGCATTTGTGCCACTTATGATTCCATTGTTTATTTCTGCTTTTCAGAGAGCAGAGGAATTAGCAATTGCGATGGAAGTTAGAGGTTATGATGCAGATACCCAAAGAACAAGTTATAGAAAGCTAGAATGGCGTTTAAATGACACAATGTGCTTATTAAGCATCATACCTATAGCTATCGTGCTATTTGTACTAAAATATATTGGAGTGTAATAGAGTGCGTATACTAGTTAATATTTCATATCAAGGTAATCAATTCCTTGGTTTTCAAATTCAACAACAAGGACGTACCATACAACAACAATTCGAGAAAATTCTGAAGCGTATGCATCGACGACATGTACGCATTCATCCATCAAGTCGTACTGATCGAGGTGTACATGCGTATGAACAATACTTTCACTTTGATACTGACTTGAACATTGCCCCTAAGCAATGGAAGTATGCAATGAATAGTGCGTTACCTGATGACATCTATGTTAACGATGTGCAAGAAGTTAGCGATGATTTTCATTGTCGCTATGATTGCGTAGGTAAAAGATACCGTTACAAAGTTTATCAATCTGAACATCGCAATCCTTTTGAAAGTGGCTTAAAGACATTTATTAAGGAAGATTTAGATTTAGATCGAATGAACCAAGCAGCGCAATACTTTATCGGCACACATGATTTTACTGGATTCTGTTCTCAGAAAACAGAAGTCGAAAGTAAGGAACGTACATTGTATCAAAGTGAGATTGTTAAAACGGCAGAAGGCTTTGATTATATAGTCACAGGCTCTGGATTTTTATATAACATGGTTCGTGTACTCGTGGCATTTTTAATTGAAGTTGGAAAAGGGAAGCGTCAACCAGAGGAAGTACAGCAACTTCTAGTAGAGAAAAATCGAGACAATGTTCCCTTTACAGCACCGGCTGAAGGACTTTATTTAGAAAATATTTATTTAGACCCAAAGGCTTTAGTTCAAGACTTTGGAAGCGATATAAAAATTCATCGTAAAAAATCATTACAAAATGACTGATTTGCATTGACAAAACCCTTGATAAAATATAACATAGTTAACGGTATTGTTTTATATCACCCCATGATAAGCCCCGGAAACTTATTATGTTACAAGATATATAAGCAGATTATACAGGAATAAAATAAATGAACATTTACGCTTTGAAATCGTAACAGAAATACCGGATTGTAGATTTCATCTGTAGGTTCGACTGCAATGAACATCTACAATCTAAGACGAAGCATTTATTTTTAGGAGGACAATTATTATGCGTCAAACATTTATGGCAAATGAATCAAACATTGAGCGCAAATGGTATGTTATTGATGCTGAAGGCCAAACATTAGGTCGTTTATCATCAGAAGTAGCATCTATCTTACGCGGTAAAAATAAAGTAACTTATACACCACACGTTGACACTGGTGACTATGTAATCATCATCAACGCTTCAAAAATCGAATTAACTGGTAAAAAAGAATCAGATAAAATTTACTATCGTCACTCAAATCACCCAGGCGGTATCAAATCAGTAACTGCTGGTGAATTAAAACGTAATAACCCAGAACGTTTACTTGAAACTTCTATCAAAGGAATGTTACCAAGCTCACGTTTAGGTGAAAAACAAGGTAAAAAATTATTTGTATACGGTGGCGCTGAACATCCACACGCTGCACAACAACCAGAAAACTACGAGTTACGTGGTTAATTAGAAGGAGGAAATTACATTGGCACAAGTTGAATATAGAGGCACAGGCCGTCGTAAAAACTCAGTAGCACGTGTACGTTTAGTACCAGGCGAAGGTAATATCACTGTTAACGAACGTGACGTACGTGACTACTTACCATTTGAATCATTAATCTTAGACTTAAACCAACCATTCGATGTTACAGAAACTAAAGGTAACTACGATGTATTAGTAAATGTACACGGTGGCGGTTTCACTGGACAAGCTCAAGCTATCCGTCATGGTATCGCTCGTGCATTATTAGAAGCTGATCCTGAATACAGAGGTTCTTTAAAACGCGCAGGTTTATTAACTCGTGACCCACGTATGAAAGAACGTAAAAAACCAGGTCTTAAAAAAGCACGTCGTTCACCACAATTCTCAAAACGTTAATATGCCACTGTTGCGAATTTATTCGCTTACAGATGGAATTTTGCAGATTGCGTCAGCAATTTGTGTTCAACTAAAAATACGTTTACAACACTTCTCGAAAATACTCGAGAGGTGTTTTTTTGTATTTTTATAGAGGTATTTAGATATCCTTTAGTTACCCGTAGAGGAACTATTTTGTTTGAAAACAGCCTATAATTCAATGATAGGAAACTGTATGAAACGATATGAAATGACCTGATTTTTCTCTTAGATTCATATGTAAAAAAGGACATATCGATAATAATATGTCCTTTTGAAGTGCCTATTTAATTTTATTTTCTTTTAGTAAATAAATGATAAGCGATTCCAAATTGATCTCTAACATAGCCATAACCATCAGTATAGAATTCTGGACTAAATTCTTTTAAAATTTCAGCATCTAATGACACTAAATGATTGTATACTTTTTTAGTTTGTTCAACATACTCAAAAGTTAGGCATAAAGATATATTGTTTCCTTTAATATATCAAGAGAGCTTGAATATAATTGATATTAAACCGAAAGCTGTAAAAAAAGTTAATTGAAAAATTAAATATGAGTATAATAAAGATGATAAACAATTGATATAATACAATTATTAATAAAAAGTGGTGGTGAAATTATGGAAAGCTATAATACAGAATATAAGGAATCTATGCCCAAAGCACAACAAATGAAAGCTGAAATAGTTTCATTTTTAAACAGTAATAATGGTGGTACGATATATTTAGGCGTGGATGATAATGGTGATCCCATCAGATATGAAAGTGAAATGCAACGAAAAACATTATACAAAGAATGGGAAGAAATATTAATGAATTGGATTGCAACGGCATTTCGTCCCGAAGTCACTGGTCTGGTCATGATTGAACCAAATGAAATTCCATTTAAAATATCAGTTAGTGCAGGGGTAAATAAACCATATTACTATACTGACGGCGATGGATTTAATTCTAAAGGAATATACATACGTACAGGAAGTTCTAAGAGAAAAGCGAGTGACGAAGAAGTTAGAAGAATGATGAATAGACATTTTGCAAATTCATTTGATGGAGAAATGAGCTCATATGATAAATTAAGGTTTAATGCCGTTCTTTCAGTATTTGAAGATTTAAGCTTGAATTTTGATGAAATATCTTTGAACTTAAGAAAAAGGGAAAATGAGTATTACAATAATGCAGGGTTGATTTTAAGTGATCAAAATCCATATATATCGAAATTGGCTGTTTTCGATGGAAATGATACTGTTACTTTTAAAGATAAGCAAAAGTTTTCAGGTTCGATTGTAAAGCAAATAGAAGAAGTTTTAAACTATTTACGTTTGATTAACAAGAATGAGATTGCTTTTGGTAGTAACGGGAGAAGAGTTGAATCATTCTCCTATCCTCAAGATGCAATTCGTGAAGCATTGATGAATGCATTTACGCATAGAGACTATACAATGACATCAGATATTAAGATAGAAATATACGATGATAGGATTGAGATTTCTTCACCAGGTTCTCTCCCAGACGGATTGACGATTGAAGATATCAAAAGAGGTGCAAATGCTAAACGTAATCCAATATTAATCAATGCTATGGATAAAATGGATTATATTGAAAACTATGGTTCAGGAATAAGAAGAATCTTCTCGTTATATAAAGGTTTTAATAAACAACCTATTTTGATAGCAACAGATAATCTGTTCACAGTAGTATTATTTAATAAGAATTATAAGTTAAATAAAATACCTACTAATCAGAAGTTGACAGAGATTGTAGAATTTCTATCAGATGGTAAGTTGGCAAGTAGACTAGAAATTCAAAAAACAATGGGACTTCAAAAAAGTTATACATCTGAGTTAATTGCGGAACTGAAGAAATTAGAGATTATCGGATCTGAAGGTAGAGGTCCAGGTACTAGATATTATTTAATTAGAGACTAATAAATTCATTAAGTGATAACCGGACGATAAACTATTAATATACATAAAAACATTGATAAATCAATAAGTTTACGACCGGACGATAACCGGACGATAATTACAAGATACAAGAGTATTAACCACCGGCCAGCAGTTTATTTAGTTACCCTTTAGTTACCTCTGAGTGATATTTGATGCAATTCTATGCAATCGAAAAATTTAGAAATCCTTTAATATCAAGGGGTACTATAGTCTATACAACTGTACGAAGACCTAAAGTTTTTTGAACGTAAAAAACCAGGTCTTAAAAAAGCACGTCGTTCACCACAATTCTCAAAACGTTAATATGCCACTGTTGCGAATTTATTCGCTTAAAGATGGAGTCTTGCAGATTGTGTCAGCAATTTGTGTTCAAACGAATATATGTTTAAAATACTTCTTGGAATTTTCCAGGAAGTGTTTTTTTATTACACAAAAATAACTAGTGGCTTCGTCGCCACTAGCTATTGATCTTTATTTATTTTTAAAGACTTCTTGAACTACATCTGTCATGTCGTCATTAATGACTAAGCTAGCATCTCTATCGTAAGGAGTGCTATCGCGATTAATGATAACTAGGTTATCGCCCGTAAAGTTTGAGATGAAACCGGCTGCAGGTTGTACTACTAGTGATGATCCTAAGACAATCACTGTGTCTGCTTTTTGAATTTTATCAAGCGCTCTAAACACGGTAGGTTGGTCTAACATTTCTCCATATAAGACAATATCAGGTCGAATGACGTCACCACATTTTTCACAATATCTTAACTCATGTTTCATCACATATGATTTAGAATACTGCTCGTTACAACTAATACAATAGAAACGATTGAGCGTACCATGAATTTCATCAACATTTTCACTACCTGCATCTTCATGTAAGCCATCAATATTTTGAGTAATGACGCCTAATGATTTGCCTTCTTTTTCTAATGCAGCAATCCATTCATGTACAACATTTGGTTTTTTATCTGCTACAAGTAAACGTTTATGATAGAAATCAATAAAACTTTCTTTGTCATCATTCAAATGATCAATACTTAATAAATATTCTGGGGAATAACCATCTTTAGAGATTTCATCAAATAGTCCTCCCATAGAACGGAAATCCGGAATACCACTTGCCACAGAAACGCCAGCTCCTGTAAAGAAGACAATGCGATTTGATTTGTCTACAATTTCTTTTAATTGTTCAATTTTATTTTCCAAAATTAACACCTCGTCAGAACGATTTAAATCTATAATTTAATCAATTGTATCTATGTTATACGTATATTTCCATTACAACATATATTGAAGCATTTTTACTAGATTTTCATATAAAATATAAGCAATTTAGGCTTGCTTTATATCATTATTTTAATAAATTATTAGAGTTCAATCGTTTAATAGTATAAAATTGATATGTGCGTAAAAATTTAGGAACTGAGATATTAAAGTTTCGAAGACATTTTCAACAAATAAATTAATGATTATAGATGAGGGGAGTGACAATTGAAGTGAATAAATATGATCGTTTGGATGAAATTATCAAACTCGTAAACCAAAAAGGCACGGTGAGGACGAATCAAATCGTTGAAGAATTAAATGTGTCCGATATGACAGTGCGACGTGATTTAGCGGAGTTAGAAGAAAAAGGTTTACTCACTAAGATACATGGAGGAGCTAGAAGTAACTCAGTATTTCAATTTAAAGAGAAATCACATCAAGAAAAACACACCCATAACATCGAAGAAAAACGACTTGTTGCTCGTAAAGCAGTGAATCTAATCGAAGAAGGAGATACTCTCTTTCTGGGACCAGGTACAACAATTGAATGTTTGGCAGAACTCATAGACTACAAATCGCTAACGATTATTACCAACTGTTTCCCAGTATTTAAAATATTATTTGAGAAAAGATCACTAGACTTTAAAGTATATCTATTAGGTGGAGAAATGAGAGAACTCACAGAATCATTTGTCGGGGAAATGGCGAATGCATTACTTAAAACGAAACATTTTAGTAAGATGTTCTTTAGCTGTAACGGAGTTAAAGAAGCTGATGTATTAACTTCAACGATTGATGAAGCGTATACCCAACAACTTGCATTAGAACGCTCTGTTGAAACTTACTTATTAATAGATGATTCGAAAATTGGCAAAGAAGACTTTACCCAACTATGTAAGTTAGACGATTTAACTGCGGTTATTATCGACAATAATGAAGAAGAGAATATGCAGAAATTAAAATTACATACAGAAGTAATATATTAAATAATAGATGAATCTCGAGATTGTTTGAAAATAAACAATTTCGAGATTTTTTTAGTTTATAAAAGTTTAATTAAACATAATATCTTATTATTTTGTTTAAAACAACTAATTATCAAACAACTTTCAAACATTTAATGTTGATTATTTGTTTGTTTATGTTTATAATTTAAGCGTAAAGATTTGAAAGCGCTTTTCCATATAAAAGAAATATATGTGAAAATCGTCCAACTAAAAAGGAGAATGACTATGACAATTATTATTGGTTCAGATGAAGCTGGCAAACGACTCAAAGATGTTGTTAAAGCCTTTTTAAAAGAAAGTAATCACGATGTACTAGACGTAACTGAAGGTAAAGAATTAGATTTTGTTGATTCAACTTTAGCTGTCGTTAATGAAGTACAAAAAAATGATGAAAACTTAGGCATCGCTATTGATGCATATGGTGCTGGTAGTTTCATGGTTGCTACAAAAGTAAAAGGTATGATTGCTGCTGAAGTTTCAGATGAACGCTCAGCATACATGACACGTGGTCATAATAATGCACGTATGATTACTATGGGTTCAGAAATCGTAGGAGACATATTAGCTAAAAATGTAACAAAAGAATTTGTGAATGGTCATTACGATGGTGGACGCCACCAAGTTCGCGTAGATATGTTAAATAAAATGTGTTAATTGGAGGAATAAATAATGAAAATTGCAATTGGTTGTGACCATATTGTTACTGACGTAAAAATGGAACTTTCTAAACATTTAAAAGAAGAAGGATATGAAGTAATAGACGTAGGAACTTACGACTTCACACGTACACACTATCCTATTTTTGGTAAAAAAGTAGGCGAAACAGTTACTAGTGGTGAAGCAGACTTAGGTGTTTGTATTTGTGGTACTGGCGTAGGTATTAGTAACGCTGCTAATAAAGTACCTGGTGTTAGAACTGCTTTAGTAAGAGATATGACTTCAGCGTTATATTCTAAAGAAGAATTAAATGCGAATGTGGTTAGCTTTGGTGGAGCAACTATCGGTAAGTTATTACTCTTCGATATTGTTGATGCATTTATTAAAGCTGAATATAAACCAACTGAAGAAAATAAAAAGTTAATCGCTAAAATCGAACATTTAGAAGCACACAATGATAAACAAGCAGATCCACATTTCTTTGATGAATTCTTAGAAAAATGGGACAAAGGTGAATATCACGACTAAGGGTGGCTCAACAATGATTCTAACATTAACTTTAAATCCGTCTATAGATATTTCTTATCAGTTAGATAATCTCAAACTAGATACGGTTAACAGAGTAACCAATACGAGTAAAACTGCCGGCGGTAAAGGTTTAAACGTTACACGTGTGCTAGCAGAGTTTGGCGAAGATGTGGTAGCTAGTGGTTTCTTAGGTGGAAAATTAGGTGAATTTATCGAGCAACAGCTAGATAACACTAATATTCAACATTCATTCTTCAAAATTGAAGGTGAAACAAGAAACTGTATAGCCGTACTACATGAAGGTCAACAAACTGAAATCTTGGAACAAGGGCCAACAATTTCAGAAGATGAAGCACATAACTTCGAAATTCATTTAAACAAGTTATTCAAAGACGTTCAAGCCATCGCTATGTCAGGTAGTTTACCAAAAGGATTAAACACAGACTATTATGCAAAGATTATTCAATTAGCGAATGATAAACACATTCCAACAGTGTTAGATAGTTCTGGTCAATCGCTCATGGATGTCTTATTAAGTGAAACAAAACCGACTGTTATTAAACCTAATATCGATGAACTTTCTCAATTACTTCAAACGAAAGTAACACCAGAAATTGAAAGTTTAAAAGAAGCGGTTAATCAACCTATTTTTGAAGGAATAGAATGGATTATCGTTTCATTAGGTGGCGATGGTGCGTTCGCTAAACATAATGAGACATATTATAAAGTGAATATTCCTAGTATTGAAGTAGTTAATCCTGTAGGCTCTGGAGATTCAACTGTAGCGGGTATTACATCAGGATTGGTACATCACGATTCTGATAAGGATTTATTAAGAAAAGCTAATACGTTTGGCATGCTTAATGCAATGGAGAGCCAAACTGGTCATATTAATGTAAATAAATTTGACGAAATTTTCCAAAAAATTGAAGTTATAGAGGTGTAAAACATGACAAGATCACAACAAAAAGTAGCATCAATAAATCAATTAAGTAATAAGGATGGCATTATTTCAGCATTAGCATTCGACCAACGTGGTGCATTAAAAAGAATGATGGCTGAACATCAAACAGAAGAGCCAACTGTAGAACAAATTGAAAAGTTAAAAGTATTAGTTTCTGAAGAACTAACTCAATATGCTTCATCAATTTTATTAGACCCTGAGTATGGTTTACCTGCTTCTGACGCACGTAATAAAGATTGTGGTTTATTACTTGCTTATGAAAAAACAGGCTATGACGTAAATACAAAAGGACGTTTACCAGACTGTTTAGTTGAGTGGTCTGCTAAACGCTTAAAAGAACAAGGCGCAAATGCGGTTAAATTCTTACTTTATTACGATGTTGATGATGCTGAAGAAATCAATGTTCAAAAACAAGCGTACATTGAAAGAATTGGTTCTGAATGTGTAGCGGAAGATATTCCATTCTTCTTAGAAGTTTTAACTTACGATGATAACATTCCTGATAATAAGAGCGCTGAATTTGCGAAAGTAAAACCTCATAAAGTAAATGAAGCGATGAAATTATTCTCTAAAGAAAGATTTAATGTTGACGTACTTAAAGTAGAAGTACCAGTTAACATGAATTTTGTAGAAGGCTTTACAGATGGTGAAGTTGTATACAGTAAAGAAGAAGCGGCACAACACTTCCGCGATCAAGATGCTGCAACACATTTACCATACATCTACTTAAGTGCTGGTGTAACAGCAAAATTATTCCAAGAAACTTTAAAATTTGCTCATGATGCTGGCGCTAAATTTAACGGTGTACTTTGTGGCCGTGCTACATGGTCTGGTGCAGTAAAAGTTTATATTGAGCAAGGTGAAGAAGCTGCACGTGATTGGTTACACCAAGAAGGCTTTAAAAATATCGATGAATTAAACAAAGTGCTTACAACTACTGCTACTTCTTGGCAGTCTAGATAAATTATAAGAGGAGGACTCTGTTATGAATAGAGAAGAAGTTCAATTACTTGGATTTGAAATTGTAGCTTATGCAGGAGATGCACGTTCTAAATTATTAGAAGCATTAACTGCTGCTAAAGATGGTGAGTTAGATAAAGCAGAACAACTTACTGAAGAAGCAAATGAATGTATTGCGAATGCGCATAAAGCGCAAACAAGCTTATTGGCAAAAGAAGCACAAGGCGATGATATTGCATACAGTGTAACAATGATGCATGGTCAAGACCATTTAATGACAACATTATTATTAAAAGACTTAATGAAGCATTTAATAGAATTATATAGAAGAGGAAGTTGACACCTATGAATAAGTTAATTGAATGGATTGAAAAAGGGAAGCCGTTCTTCGAAAAGATATCGCGTAATATTTATTTAAGAGCAATTCGTGATGGATTTATTGCAGCAATTCCAATCATCTTGTTCTCAAGTATATTTATTTTAATCACTTATGTGCCAAACGTTTTCGGATTTACATGGAGTAAAACAATGGAAGGTATATTGATGAAACCATACAATTACACGATGGGAATTGTTGGTTTGATCGTTGCCGGTACTACAGCCAAGTCGTTGACCGATTCATTCAATCGGAAGTTAGACAAAACAAACCAAATTAACTTTATTTCAACAATGATGGCTGCAATGGCTGGGTTCTTATTCTTAGCTGCTGACCCAGTTAAAGAGGGAGGATTTTTGAGTGCCTTCCTAGGAACTAAAGGTTTATTAACAGCATTCTTATCTGCATTTGTGACTGTAATCGTTTATAACTTCTTTATTAAACGTGATATTACAATCAAAATGCCTAAAGAAGTTCCACCAAATATTTCACAAGTATTTAAAGATATCTTCCCGTTATCTGCAGCAATTTTAATTTTATATGGATTAGATTTACTTTCTCATGCTTTAGTAAATACAAACGTTGCTAATGCAGTATTGAAATTATTCGAACCATTATTTACTGCAGCAGACGGTTGGATTGGTGTAACAATTATCTTTGGTGCCTTTGCGTTCTTCTGGTTCGTAGGTATCCATGGTCCATCCATCGTAGAACCAGCTATCGCAGCGATTACTTACGCTAACTTAGAAACAAACTTACACTTAATTCAAGCGGGTGAACATGCTGATAAAGTTATCACTCCAGGTACTCAAATGTTCGTTGTTACTATGAGTGGTACTGGTGCAACATTAGTCGTACCATTTATGTTCATGTGGTTAACTAAATCAAAACGTAATAAAGCAATTGGTAGAGCATCAGTTGTACAAACATTCTTCGGTGTAAACGAGCCAATTTTATTCGGTGCACCATTAGTCTTAAACCCAGTGTTCTTTATTCCGTTCATTTTAGCGCCAATCGTTAACGTATGGATTTTTAAATTCTTCGTAGACGTACTCGGTATGAATAGTTTTAGTATCTTCTTACCATGGACGACTCCAGGTCCATTAGGTATCGTGATGGGTACTGGACTCGCATTCTGGTCATTTGTATTAGCGATTGTATTAATAGTCGTCGATGTTATTATTTATTATCCATTCGTGAAAGTATATGACGAACAAATTTTAGAAGAAGAATTAGGTAACAAAGAAGCTAACACTGAATTACAAGATAAAGTATCAGCCAACTTCAATACACAAAAAGCAGATGCAATCTTAGCTTCAGCGGGTGCTAAAGAAGCAACTAATGATACTGCATCAGATGATACTAAACAACAAGAACAAGCATCAAGCAACCATATTACTGAAGAAACAAACGTCTTAGTACTTTGTGCTGGTGGTGGTACAAGTGGATTACTAGCAAATGCACTTAATAAAGCAGCATCAGAATACGATGTACCAGTTAAAGCGGCAGCAGGTGGATATGGTGCGCATATGGATATTATGAAAGATTATCACTTAATTATTTTAGCGCCACAAGTAGCTTCAAACTACGAAGATATTAAGCAAGATACAGATCGTTTAGGTATTAAATTAGCTAAAACACAAGGTGTTGAATATATTAACTTAACACGTGATGGCAAAGCAGCATTAGACTTCGTTCAACAACAATTTGAAAAATAATTTAGGAGAGAAAAGTATAATGAAAAAATTACCAGAAGATTTTATTTTCGGTGGTGCGACAGCAGCGTATCAAGCGGAAGGTGCGACTCAAAAAGATGGAAAAGGTCGTGTAGCATGGGACACTTATCTAGAAGAAAATTATTGGTATACAGCTGAACCAGCGAGTGATTTCTATAATCGATATCCTGTAGACTTAAAACTAAGTGAAGAATATGGAGTAAATGGTATCCGTATCTCTATTGCTTGGTCAAGAATTTTTCCAGATGGTTTTGGCGAAGTGAATCCAAAAGGCGTAGAATTCTATCACAATCTTTTCAAAGAGTATCATAAACGTCACGTTGAACCTTTTGTTACATTACATCACTTCGATACACCAGAAAATCTGCATAGTAATGGTGATTTCTTAAATCGTACAACAATTGATCACTTTGTAGAATATGCAAGCTTCTGTTTTGAAGAATTTTCAGAGGTTAATTATTGGACGACATTTAATGAAATTGGTCCGATTGGAGATGGACAATACTTAGTAGGTAAGTTCCCTCCTGGAATAAAATATGATTTCGCTAAAGTGTTCCAATCTCATCATAATATGATGGTAGCACATGCTAAAGCTGTAAAATTATTTAAAGATAATGGATACAGTGGTGAAATCGGTGTTGTACATGCATTACCAACTAAATATCCTTATGATCCATCAAATCCAGAAGATGTTAGAGCAGCAGAACTTGAAGATATTATTCACAATAAATTTATCTTAGATGCTACATATCTTGGTAAATATTCTCGTGAAACAATGGAAGGCGTTCAACACATTTTATCTGTTAATGGTGGAAAATTAGATATTCCAGAAGATGATTATATTATTTTAAATGCCGCTAAAGATTTAAATGATTTCTTAGGTATTAACTATTATATGAGTGACTGGATGAGAGGCTATGAGGGCGAATCTGAAATTACTCATAATGCCACTGGCGATAAAGGTGGTTCTAAGTATCAACTTAAAGGCGTAGGACAACATGAATTTGATGTAGACGTACCACGTACTGATTGGGACTGGATGATTTACCCTCAAGGTTTATATGATCAAATTATGCGTGTAGTAAAAGAGTATCCTAATTATCATAAAATTTATGTTACTGAGAATGGTCTTGGTTATAAAGACGAATTTGATGAAGAACGTAAAACAGTAGATGATGATGCACGTATTGATTATGTTAAAAAACATCTTGAAGTGATTTCAGATGCCATTCGTGATGGTGCTAATGTTAAAGGTTATTTTATTTGGTCATTAATGGACGTATTCTCATGGTCTAATGGCTATGAAAAACGTTACGGCCTATTCTATGTCGACTTTGACACTCAAGAACGCTATCCTAAGAAAAGTGCGCATTGGTATAAAGAATTAGCAGAATCTAAAGAAATTAAATAATTATTTTTAGAAGGACCTAGGACATTTATTACAAGTGTCCTAGGTTTTTTGTGTATTGGTAAAATCCGGATGGAACATAGTGCCAAAATATAATCGCTTGTATGGTTCAATTATTAATCAATACTACGTATTGTTTGGCTCGTGTTCCTGGGGGTAGGCTAAGCCATGGTCTTAGCCTACCCCTTTTCCCCTAGGAGTCTCGCCAACAATACTACGTCAGTTTTGCGTAATTTTACATTTGAATATTTAAATTAATAAAATATCTTAGTGTGATTTTTATAAAAGCAAAGAAATAGCAATTTTGTTTTATTTCACTAGAAATTACTAATTTTTTATTAGTCCAAAATATTTACTTCCAAACGTCTTTTGGTTTTTCTAGTAATCATACAATACAGATTTATCTATTTAAATTTTTCATGTTGGTCATAATACTTTTGGTTTATAATAAGAGAAAACTTAATTAATGGGGTAGCGAATTATGGTTAGTAGAAAATTATTTGGGATAATTACGATTGTATGTATCATGTTAGTGGCACTGACGGGATGTCAAAGTGCGCCCAATACTACAAAATCTCAGGCAATAAATGAGAATGATAGAATAGCTACACTATTTATGCATGGCTATGGAGGTACGGAAAACTCTGAAAAATTTATGGTTAATCAAGCGAAGAAAAAAGGAGTCACGAATACGATTGTAACTGCGAAAGTCTCTTCACTTGGCAAGATTAGTTTTAAAGGAGATATCCCTCAAAATGCGACGCATCCTATTGTAAAAATTGTATTTGAAGATAATAAAAATGGAAATGTTGATCAAAATTCGACTAATATTCGCAATGTATTATTGCAGTTGAAGACAAAATACAATATTACGAAATATAATTTTGTAGCGCACTCAATGGGAAATCTGTCATTTGCTTATTTTATGAAAAACTTTGGGGATAATAAACAATTGCCACAACTTCAAAAAGAAGTAAATATAGCCGGCACATATAACGGTATTCTTAATCTTAATGAAAAAGTAAATGAAATTAGCGTTGATAAAAATGGTAAGCCTAGCAAAATGAATGATAACTATAAAGAATTATTGGGATTAAAGAATGTTTATAAAGACAAACATATCGATGTATTAAATATTTATGGAGATTTGCAAGATGGCACTCATTCTGACGGTAGGGTTTCAATGAGCTCAGCACGTTCGCTTAAATATTTACTAGGAAATAGTCCAGCTTCATATAAAGAATCAAAATATACTGGAAAGTCAGCTCAACATAGTCAACTACATGAAAATAAAGAAGTGGCAAATGAAATAATCAACTTCTTATGGAATAAATAAACTAGCTTTTTTAAATTTATAAAAGAGTAGAACATTAAGGCATTTATGTTGTAAAAAAGGATTTATTTTTCTCTGTACTCATGGTTCTTAGTAGAAAATATGACTAATTAACAAAATTCAAGGGAGCGAAGACAAATTTTTTGGAAGCCAATTATTTTGTCTCCGCTCTTTTTTAATGGATGGCATTAGCAACTAACTTAATTAAATTTAAACGATTTTCTTCTCCAAATACGTGAGGTAATATCATAATTTCATCAACGTCATAGTCTTTTTGTAAAGTAGATAAATGTTAAGCGACATCATCTGGCAGGCCGCTAATAATACGTTTTTTATCTTTGGTAATTTTCTCTAATTCTCTTTGGCTATAGCGACGTTGTTGTGCTGTTTCAATAGAAGGATAATTTTGAGGTTGCTTTAAGTAATTAATACGCATCAACCATAAATGTAGCGCATCAAGCAAATTATCAACCATTTCTTCATGGTCAGCAGTAACTACAAATGTAGCCATAATGACATAGGCTGTTGAGCAACATTAGATGGATGATAGTCTTCAAAACGACGACGGTAGTGTTGAATGACTTTATTGAGTTGAGTGGGTGCTTGTCCCATACGGGCTACTACAAAAGGTAGACCTTTTTGTGCAGCTAACTCGGCGCTATGTTCACTCATTCCTAAAACATACATTAAGGGAGCACTTTGAATAAACGGTGTCGCAGTCAATGACATAAACCGATGAGGTGATTGAGTATCATCTGTAAAATATTTGTTTAAGTCGTCAATTTGTTGGTCTAGATCAGCTTGTTGTGTTTTAAATTCATTAAGTGCTTCGTTTACATTTTTAAAGCTAGGTGAACGACCTATTGCCATATCTATGCGATGAGGATGACGTGCTTCCATGATTTTAAATTGTTCAGCCACTTTATATGCGCTATAGTGCGGTAACATAACGCCGCCACTTCCAATACGTATAGACGAAGTTTGTTCTAATAACACCATCATTACCATTTCGGGCACACTTGAAGCGACAGAAGGAACATGATGGTGTTCAGCTACCCAATAACGCTCGTAACCTAATTGTTCTGCAGTTTGAGCAAGTTCTACACTATGATTAAAGGCTTCTTGTGCAGAGTGTCCTTCAAAGATAGGAACGTAATCTAGAAGACTTAACTTCATCGTAAATGACCTCCTTGAAAATTTATATGTAGTATCTGATTAATTGTAATTATAGGTGGAAAGCAGGTTGATTGCGATTAAATTGTTTAGGGTACTATACTTGTAGTAAATATCGAAAGGGGTTATTAATAATGAAGAATGAACAAGTGTTACTTACGCAATATCCAGAAGGTATGCCCGAAGATGATACTTTTCAATATGAAGAAACAGAATTAAAAGAACCTCAAGATAAAGAAGTCCAAGTAGAGTCTATTTATATTTCAGTAGATCCATATATGCGTGGAAGAATGTCACAAGCAGATTCGTATGTCGAACCATTTGAAATAGGTAAGCCAATAGAAAGTCATATTGTTGGTAAAATCGTTCAGTCGAAATCATCTCAATTTCAAGAAGGAGATATTGTCTTAGGACGTCTACCTTGGAAACGTGTTAATACAGTGAATGAAGAAGAAGTTGATAAAGTAGCGAGCACAGATGTACCATTACATCTTTATTTAGGCACATTAGGTTTAACAGGACAAACGGCCTATCATGGTTTACTTGATATTGGTCGCCCTCAAGAAGGAGAAACCGTTGTAGTATCAGCTGCTTCTGGTGCAGTAGGTGCAGTTGTAGGCCAAATTGCTAAACTTAAAGGTGCGAATGTAGTCGGTATCGCTGGTGGAGATAAGAAAGTGAATTATCTTACTGATGAATTAGGCTTTGACGCTGGCGTTGATTATAAGAAAGATAATTTTGCCGAAGCACTTGCGGAAGCAGTGCCTAATGGTGTAGATGTTTATTATGAAAATGTAGGCGGCGAAATTGGTGATGAAGTGTTTAAACACTTAAATCGTCATGCGCGTATCCCAGTTTGCGGAACAATTTCAAATTATAACCATCCTGAAGATGACCAAGGCCCACGTATTCAAAGTACTTTAATTAAGAAACAAGCCATGATGCGAGGTTTCCTTGTGGCCGAGTTTGCTGATGATTTTGAAAATGCCGGCAAAGACCTTGCACAATGGGTTAAAGAAGGTAAAATAAAAACAAAAGTGTCTATCGAAGAAGGTTTCGATAAATTACCACAAGCATTCCGTAACTTGTTTACTGGAGATAATTTTGGTAAACAAGTCGTTAAAGTTTCAGAGGACTAAGGTAATAATTTAGTGACAAAAATCTTAATGAGGTGAGGTTGGCTAGAAGTTGGTAGATAAGTTAAGTAAATCTATTACGGCCAATGCTTGCCTCATTTTCAAAAAGTAAAAGTTAAAGGTGGCCATAAATTATGAAAGCAATTGGATTTGAACAACCCTTTAAATTAGAAGAAGGTAATCTTTTTCAAACATATGATTTAGAACTTGAACAACCTACAAAGCGAGAATTATTGATTAATGTACAAAGTATAAGTGTTAACCCTGTAGATACGAAACAACGAATTACAGCCGTTGACAACGCTCCTAGAGTGTTAGGGTTTGACAGTGTCGGTAAAGTTGAAGCGGTAGGGCCAGAAGTTGAAATGTTTAAAGAAGGAGATATCGTATTTTATTCCGGATCTCCTAATCAATATGGCTCAAACGCGACGTCTCAACTTATTGACGAGCGTCTCGTAGCAAAAGCACTGTCTAATTTGAAAGCTGAACAAGCTGCAAGTCTTCCGCTAACAGGTTTAACTGCTTCAGAAACGTTGTTTGATGTCTTTGGTATTTCAACTCGACCTGAAGATAATGCCGGCAAAACGTTACTCATTATTAATGGTGCTGGTGGCGTTGGCAGTATCGCAACTCAAATTGCTAAAGCATATTGATTAACGGTAATCACTACTGCCTCACGTTCAGAAACAGTAGACTGGTCTAAACAAATGGGCGCCGATATTGTGCTGAATCATAAAGAAGATTTAAAACAACAGTTTGAAGCACATCACATTGAAGGCGCTGACTATGTCTTCTGCACATTCAATACGGATATGTATTATGACACGATGATTGAACTAGTGAAACCTCGTGGTCATATTGCAACGATTGTAGCTTTTCAAGAGAATCAAGATTTGAATGCCTTAAAACCAAAGAGTATCAGTTTTACGCATGAATTTATGTTTACAAGACCATTAAATCAGACGCATGATATGGTGAAACATCATGAATATTTAAAAGACATTTCTGAAAAGGTAGAACAAGGCATCTATCAACCTACCACTACTAAAATCGTTAATGGTTTAACACCGGAAAGTCTATATGAGGCACATCAATTATTAGAATCTAATACGATGATTGGTAAATTGGTCATTAACTTGGACTGAGAAAAAATTAATTAGTATTTAAATAAAGTTAACTTATTTATAAAATGGCGTTTATTATTATTCAAATAGGTAATAATATAAACATCATTTTTTTCGTAATTGGGGGATTGGCAATAAACTGCAACACAGAAAAGGAGAATTAGATGCGAAATAAATCTATTAGTGCAGTGTTTTGGACAGCGTTAACGATTTGTACTTTATTCGTACTTTACGGCGCTATATTTCCGAAACAATTAGAAACTGTTACTCAAAACATTACTTCATTTATAGCTATGAATTTCTCATGGTATTATTTGTTACTTGTATTACTTATATTCTTTGTATGTGTATATCTATTATTTTCAAGATATGCGTCAATTACGCTTGGTGAAGAGGGAGAAGATCCTGAGTTTTCTTTACCCTCATGGTTTGCGATGTTATTTAGCGCAGGTATGGGAATCGGGTTAGTCTTTTGGACAACTGCTGAACCAGTTAGTCATGCGTTTACGTTAACACCTATACATAAAGCAGGAACACAATCAGCAATTAATGATGCGTTTCAATTCGCATTCTTCCACTGGGGTGTGCATGCTTGGGCGGTATATGGAATTGTAGCGTTAGTATTTGCTTATTTCAGTTTCCATAAAAAATATCCAGGATTAGTAAGTGCTACGTTAGTTCCTATTTTTGGTGAAAAATCTATGAAAGGTCCTATTGGTGGGGCAATAGACGTGTTAGCCGTTATCGCAACGGTTACAGGGGTAGCCGCTACTTTAGGCTTCGGAGCATTACAAATTAACGAAGGGCTCAACTTCCTATTTAACGTACCGAATAACTTTGGAACACAAGTCATTCTAATCGTGATTGCTACGGCATTATTTACATGGTCAGCATGGTCTGGTATCGATAAAGGGATTAAAACATTAAGTAATATCAATATGTTATTAGCCTTTATCGTATTATTAGGATTATTTATTGTAGGTCCTACATTATATATTTTAAACACCTTTACGAACGGTCTAGGTAACTACATTTTTAATTTCTTTAATATGAGTTTACGTATTCCAATGAACGGTGGCGAGAAGTTTAAATGGCTACAAAATTGGACTATTTTCTATTGGGCATGGTGGGTATCTTGGGCACCATTCGTCGGTATCTTTATTGCCCGTGTATCAAGAGGAAGAACAATTAAAGAATTTATCTTAGGCGTATTATTTGTGCCAGCACTTGTATGCTTTTTCTTCTTCGCAGTGTTTGGCGCGTCAGCGGTGTATTTACAAGATAAAGGTATTGCAAATATAGCGAAAGAAGCAACAGAGACAGCGACGTTTGCGACCTTAGAACATTTCCCATTAGGATTTGTCTTAAGTTTAGTGACACTCGTCGTAATCATGATCTTCTTTGTTACATCAGCCGATTCAGCGACTTATGTATTAGGTATGTTAAGTTGCCGAGGTGATATTAATCCTGCTTCATTCGTAAAAGTAAGTTGGGGTATTATACTAGCACTATTTGCTATCATTATGATTTATACAGGTGGTACACAAGCCATCCAAAATCTACTTATTATAGCTGCTTTGCCATTTTCAATTGTAATTATTATGATGATTTGGTCGCTCTTTAAATCATTAGCGATAGATCATCCAAAGCATTCGAATAAGCTTACAATGGGGAAAAACGTATTACAATATAAAAGTTCAAAAGATAAAGTAGAGGAAAAATAATAATAAAATTTATGTTTCTATTGTGCTAAATTTGGGAATATTTATTTTAGAAAGTAAACTTTAATGATTTTTTAGGAATTTAATTAAATAATTTTAAATTAATGTTTTGTAAAAACATTAAAAGGGTACTGGTTTCTATAATTATAATAATTCAACAATACCTAAGGAGGTGCATGACAAGGTGAAAAGATTAAAAAACTTTGTCCTCGGCCTATTAATAGTTGCTATTGTTGGGTTCCTGTTGTTTATGTACATAAAGGATAGTCGAATTTCTAAATATCAAGACTACTTCCTACAATTCAACTGGTTCCAACCACTATTAATTGGTTTGGCTGCTCTACTCATATTAATCGGTTTAATATTAGTATTCAGCATCTTTAAACCAACATATAGAAAACCAGGTTTATATAAAGATTATGATGATGGCCATATTTATGTATCACGTAAAGCAATTGAAAAATCAGCTTATGATACATTAACTAAATATGATCAAGTAAGACAACCGAATGTGGTTACTAAGCTTTTCAATAAGAAGAACAAGTCTTATATCGATATTAAAGCTGATTTCTTAGTACCAAATGATATTCAAGTTAAATCATTAACTGAAAGCATTAGAGCAGATCTTAAACATAATGTAGAGCACTTTACTGAAATTCCAGTAAGAAAACTTGAAGTTAATGTGCGAGATCAAAAAACTTCTGGACAACGCGTCCTATAAGGGAGGGATAACATGGCTGATAATAATAATCAAAATGGACAAGATGCTAGTCAACAAATTATTGATTTCATCAAGTCTTATAAATGGCGTATCATTGGTTTCTTCGCATTCTTAATTATAGCAATTTTATTCCTAACTTTAGGATTCTGGAAAACAATTTTAATTATTGTATTGTGTTTAATTGGAATTGGTGTGGGGTATATTAAAGACCGTACACAAGACTTTATGAATTTCTTAAATAGATGGAGTTAGGTTAGGATATTTAAGACTTAAAATTAAATTTCAAAATTATAATTTATTTATAAAGGAGACTTTATCATGACAGTAGATAACAATAAAGCTAAACACGCATATAACAACCAAACTGGAGTTAACGAAAAAGAAAGAGAAGAACAACAAAAACAACATGAACAATACAGAGAACAAAAAGAAGAACAACAATTTGAAAACAAATTAACTTTCTCTGATGAAGTTGTAGAAAAAATCGCTGGTATCGCAGCTCGCGAAGTTAAAGGTATCTTAGACATGAAAGGCGGCTTCGCTGATAGTTTCACTAATGCATTCTCAAGCAATAATAACAACGTAACACAAGGTGTTTCTGTTGAAGTTGGAGAAAAACAAGCTGCTGTAGATTTAAAAGTAATCTTAGAATACGGTGAATCAGCTCCTAAAATCTTCCGTAAAGTAACTGAATTAGTTAAAGAACAAGTTAAATATATTACTGGTTTACAAGTTGTTGAAGTTAACATGCAAGTTGACGACGTAATGACTAAAAAAGAATGGCAACAAAAAAACGAAAAAAATAATAACAACAACAATAACAACACTGAAAGATCAGGCTTACAATAATAAGTATGTTGTAGTTTTAACCTTAGGATGTATAGACATTCTAAGGTTTTTTGTTCTTTTAAAATAAAGCTTGAACTGATGAGAAATCACCAGTTCAAGCTTTATATAGAGTACTATTTATGAAGCGGGTTATCTACTTTAATGTAGCTATAGTGATGCGCTTCATCTTCTAAGCGCATCGTCGTTACACATTTATAGTCAATCTCTGGAGCAAATAGAATAGATTGTATATGTGATACTCGCGTTGAATCGACATTATTTAGATTTGCAAGAATATCTTTAATAATATCACTAATTTCTTGCCAAACTAGGTTTTCAAAATCATCGTCATTAACGTAGTTAGCTATTGTTAGAATCAATTCACCTAAATGATTTTGCACAGTAGAATAAAATACCTTATTAAAGACTGTTGTTTGAGAATCAGTTAATATTCGAGATTTTTCATGAAAATCCTCAGTACTATAACCACAAGAATTGAGTTGTTGTTCCTTAATTCGCAAACCTTCAAAATCACGGATATATATCTTATTTAAAGAACCATCGTTATTAAACGTAGCGATTGAATTCTGTAAGTGTGCTTCTAACGCTATACCATATTTAACGTATAGTGGAATAACGATACCTAATAAGTGCGTCGCATAAGACGTAATCCAGGCTCTTGCCGCTGTATTAAATGATTGGTCTTCTTTTGTATTTTGTCGATACAGGTGCATAAGACTTATAATCGGCGCTTCCTTATTATATTTATATGTCGCAACTAAACTTGAGGGAATCATAGGTATTGTTTGTGGGTCTATAAGCGTATAAATATTTTCTCTGAAAAGGGTACCCACTTGTTCACTACGATCAGTTTGAATAGCTTCAGTATCTTGGGCATTATAAAAATGACTACCTGCCAATTCTTCCATAATACCTATTTTAAATGGTCGGAAATCATTATCGCTAGTTAAGATGTCATTTAAAATACGAGTGACTAAAGGACCATTATGGGTCGTTTGCTCAGAAAGTGTCCTAATTTCTCCAGTAATATGAACGTTGGTCGATAATTTTATATGTGGAGATAAGGACGGATATTTTGGCATTAAAGTTCTAAACGACAGCCCCGCATAATAGGATAGTTCAACTTTTAAAGGAATGATTAATTGTGATTGAATTTCCTGATTATATTGAGTCAGTAAGATATTCTCATATTGCCAAGGGTGAATAATCATAAGATGATAATCATCTAAATTAATATCTTCAGCCAGTTCATCTTGAATTTTCTTATATAACTCTGGAAATTGTTTGTTTAAGTCTTCGTTGTAATTATTATGTAATGACTGAGTCCGTGCTACATTATGATGCGTTAAAACACATTTCAATTTAATTTCTTCACCGTATTCGGAACTATAATGAATATTATCTTGAGCGCTAAGACCCTTACGTAGTTTGGCGCCAGGGTGAAGCGGATGTCCTTCAATAACTGCTTGTTCTGATCGTAAATAACTATCTTTATTGTTACTTATAATCTCCCATAAGGTTTGAGTAGTATTTCTCATGGTATAAGCCTGATGTGTCAACGCTAACGTCATATTAACGACACTATTTTCTAAATCATCTTTAAATTGTTGGCTAGCTTCATTATCTAAATTCGGAGCTTCTATCAATATTAACGCTAATACCTCATTAGGGTGCATGATTCGTGTATAATCTTTATCTTCTTTAGACGTAGTATAGAAGAAAGGACCCACGACATCTACACGCCCAAACGCATGAAATCCTTCGATTTGCGCATATAAATATCTATTTGCCTTTGGAAAATGTATACATAGCACATGAGAATGTTTGTCTGCGAAGATATCTTCTAGTTCAGAAGATGTAAGTATTTGACTATTGTCTTTCGCATCAACTAAATTTTCACGATATAAAGAAGTGATTAACCTTTGAGAAATTTTATCTCGTCCAAGTAGTAAATTTTCTTCAAAAGCAATTACTAAGTGCGGATATTCTTGATGTAAAAAAGAATACGCCTCGTATTCTTCTTGTTTAAGTTGTATATTTAAATGATCTATAGTGATTGATTTATCCATAAAACACCTCAAAATTATTTTACAAAAATCTAAATGATTTGTATAATCCATAATATCGATAATGATATTCATTATCAATAATAAAGGAGTAGGTGAGCTACAGTGGCAAAAATTTTCTTCTCCAGTTCCTTTTTGCTATTTCTAGGAAATTGGATAGGACAAATTGGTTTGAACTGGTATGTACTTACAAGTTATCATAACGCAGTTTATTTAGGATTAGTAAATTTTTGCCGACTCGTACCGATTTTGCTACTAAGTGTGTGGGCTGGTTCAATTGCTGACAAATATGATAGAGGTAAATTACTTAGAATTACAATTTCTTCTTCATTCTTGGTTACCGCTCTATTATGCATTTGCACCTATACTATCGCCCATGTTTCTATAATAGTGATATTAATTTATGCTACTTTAAGAGGGATGTTAAACGCTGTTGAAACACCAGTTAGACAGGCACTATTACCTGATTTATCTAAACGGTTGAGTACTAGCCAAGCTGTTTCTTATCATTCATTTATTATCAATATATGTAGATCAATAGGGCCAGCTATTGCAGGGGTCATCTTAGCAGCGTATCATGCACCATCAACATTTTTAGCACAAAGTGTATGTTACTTTGTAGCTGTTCTGTTTTGTTTACCGCTTCATTTTAAAAATGATAATGAAGGAATCACTAATAAAAAAGAACTGTCTTTAAAATTTGTTTGGAGTTACTTTAAAAATAATGCGCAAGCATCGAAAATTTTTATAACTTCTTTAATCATCATGGCCACAGGATTCTCATATACGACGCTTATACCTGTATTAGTTCATCATGTCTTTCCAGGTCAATCTGAGATTTTTGGAATGTCTATGACCTTTTGTGCAATAGGTGGTATCATTGCGACGATCCTATTACCTATGATTTTGAATAAAATAAGTACTGTGCATATGTATTATTTAAGTTCATGTCTTTTCGGCATAGCATTATTAGGCGTAGTTATGCATAACGTAGTTTTAATGTTTATGAGTATGTCCTTAGTGGGATTATTTAGCCAATGGGCACGTACATCTAATCGCATTTATTTCCAAGAACATGTTTCTCCTGAAAATAGAGGGAAATTATTAAGTGTCATTATGATGGATAGAGGTATGATTCCATTAGGAAGTCTACTTATGACAGCATTAGCGCAACTTATAGGTGTGTTAGAAACATTTTTAGTAATGGGATTATTTACAACATTAGTAGCCTTAACAGTATACTTAATGCAACGAACTAGTAAAGTGGAGGAGTAAAAAATGAGTCAAAATGATTGGCAATTAGCAGATAAAAATATGCAATATCGAGTGTTAAACGCCTTAACTAAGGAAAAAGTTTGGTCTGAGAATACAATAATCACTTCACAAGATCATACACTTGAAATTCAATTGCATGGATGTCTACTTATCACTCACTTTAAACGTTCAAGTATGATGAGTAGATATGAATTTGAAGGGCCTGTTATATATAGCTGCGGTAAACGTAAAACTGAAGTGACATCATTAGAAAACTTAATCGATATTTTATTTCAACATTTTGATATAGAGATTAGTGCGCAGTTAAATAATGAATTACTACATAGTCGTGATAGTTTTGTAGAAATATATAAGTTGTTTAGTAGTCGTAAACATAATATTCAAGCTAGTATGCAATTTTCACGTATGCCAATGACCTTAAATTTCTTTGCATGGTTACAGCATATTAGTGATTCAGATGAAACTGATGATTTACTGTATTCAGAAAGCTTAGTTATTGAAGGCCATCCTACACACCCACTTACTAAGACTAAATTGCCGTTAACAATGGAGGAGGTAAAAGCATATTCTCCTGAATTTGAGAAAATGATTCCCCTTAAAATTGTTTTATTACATAAAAAATACGCTAGGGTAACTACTATTGATGGCGACACACAATTTATTTTACATAAGGTTATACCAGAATATCGTGCAAAAATAAGAAAATTTGCGCAGTCGTTGCACTTATCATTAGAAGATTATCAAGTGTTACTTGTTCATCCTTGGCAATATGAAAATATAATTTATGATAAGTTCGAAAAGTGGATTGAGACTCAAACACTTATAACAACGCCTTTTGAAGTGAAATCAAAAGCTACGCTATCATTTAGAACTATGTCTCTTATCGGTCGCCCGTTTCACGTTAAATTGCCTGTTAATGTACAAGCAACTAGCGCAGTTAGAACGGTTTCTAGTGTTACTACTGTAGACGGCCCTAAATTAAGTTTATCGTTACAAAATGTGCTTAATCAGTATCCGCAATTAAGTGTGGCAATTGAGCCATATGGTATCTATGCGGATACAGGGAATGATGACGCTCGTCAATTAGCGTGTATTATACGAGAAGCACCTTATATCGCTAATAATGGAGCGACTATTGTTACAGGCGCTTTAGTGAATCGCAATCCTATAGATGATAACGTGACAGTTGATAGTTATATCGAATGGGTTAAAGGTGTAGTGGATAAGAAGAGTATCCACTTATTTATTCAGACGTATACACGTCAACTTGTTAAACCTTTAATAACGTTAATTCAAGATTATGGAATTGCATTAGAAGCTCATATGCAAAATACCATTGTAAACTTAGGTCCACATTATCAAATGCAATTTGTAGTTAGAGATCTTGGAGGTTCACGTATTGATTTAAATACGCTATCGCAATCATTGAAAGATATTGAAATAACGAATGATAGTTTGATAGCTAATTCAATTGAAGAAGTCATCACTAAATTCCAACATGCAGTGGTTCAAAATCAACTGGCGGAATTAATCTTCCACTTTTCCAAATATGAAAATATTGAGGAAGAAGAATTGTTTGATATTGTTCAAACAGAGATAGCGCATGCCATTAATGATAATAAACCTCACGCAACAGTTCTTAAAAAAGTATTATTTGGACCTAAAATTACGGTCAAAGCGTTATTACGTATGCGTATAGAAAATAAAGTTAAAAAGTATGTGAACATAGATTTAGATAATCCGATAAATACAGAGGTGAATTAAATGGCACATATTGATATAAACTTATCGAAAATTGCATATAATGCTGAAATGCTACGCAGTTTATTAGAAGAACAAGATATTCAATTAACACCCGTCGTTAAATGTGTAGCCGGAGATACTCAAATTATTGAAACATTAATCCAATTAGGGTTTAATCATTTTGCTGATTCAAGATTGGAAAACATAAATTCTAATACAAGCGAAAAAATTAATTATTTATTACTAAGACCAACAGCCAAGGGCCAATATGAAGAGTTAATCCAAACAGTTAAAATAAGTATGCAAACTGAAATTGAAACGATTAGACAATTAAATGAGATGGCCTCGCGTTTGAATGACAAGCATCAAGTCATGTTAATGATTGATTGGAAGGACGGACGTGAAGGTATCTTAACGTATGACGTCCTTGAATATATACGAGAAATTATAGCGATGAAACACATTCAATTAGTGGGCGTTGCGTTTAATTTCATGTGCTTTAAATCAATGGCACCGACCGAAGATGATATTTATGCTATGAATCAATTTGTTGGCGCTATTGAAAATGAATTGGGCTTTAGATTGAAAATGATTTCTGGCGGTAATTCTAGTATGCTTCCTCAGTTAATGTATAACGACTTAGGACGTATTAATGAGTTGAGAATAGGAGAAACGTTGTTTAGAGGTATTGATACAACCACTCTTCAACCTATGCCTCGACTTTACCAAGATGCCATAACGTTGGAAGCGGAAATTATTGAAATAAAACCTAGAGTAATAGGCACAAATCAATGTTATCTACAAGCTATCTTAGACATTGGTTATATAGACATCTATATTGAGAAGATTATTCCAATCAATGACAAAGTGAAGATAATAGGGGCAACAAGTGATCATCTCATGGTGGATTTAGATAACCAAGATTTCTATCAAGTTGGTGATACTATGCAATTTAGTTTGGAATATGAGGCATTATCCCAAGTTATGTACCAACAACGTTTATCTAAACGATATAAAAAGGATAAGATGATTGAGTCTTTGATTAAACATATCGACGCCTCTGCGCTTGTACCTCATAAAGCATAATAAAATGCTTTGCACAATTGAAAATATGTAAATATACTAAAAGCCATTAATTTAGATTTAAAATCGGATTAATGGTTTTTTTAATTATCCTAAACGTGTTTTATCCCAACTAGAATTTAAATTAAGGAACTTTTTTATAAAAAATTTAAAAAATTATTCAAATTATATTGACATTGATAATCGTTATCAATACACTATGAAGTGTAAACTTATACATATTAAGGAGTGGAAGTCATGAAAGGCTTTAAGATTTTAGGAGTTATAGCATTATTAGCTGTTTTAGTATTAGTGTCTGCTTGTGGTAACGTAAGCAATAATGGCTCAAAAGATTCTAATAGTAAGTCATCTTCAAAAGACACGATTGAAGTAAAGCATGAATTAGGCACTACCAAAGTACCTAAAGATGCTAAACGTGTAGTGGCATTAGAATTTTCATTTGTAGATGCCTTAGCAGCTTTAAATATTAAACCAGTAGGTATTGCTGATGATAATAAAAAAGAACGTATTATTAAACCTTTAAGAGATAAAATTGGTGACTATACATCAGTAGGGGCACGTAAACAACCTAATTTAGAAGAAATCAGTAAATTGAAACCTGATTTAATTATTGCTGATAGTAATAGACATAAAAACATTTATAAAGAATTAAGTAAGATTGCTCCTACTATTGAGTTGAAAAGCTTTGATGGGGACTATAAACAAAATATTGAAGCATTCAAAGTAGTAGCTAAAGCTTTAAATAAAGAAGATGAAGGTAAAAAACGTTTAGAACAACATGATAAAAAAATCGCAGAATACAAAGATCAAATTCAATTTGATAAAAATGAAAAAGTGTTACCAGCTGTTGCGTCTAAATCTGGTTTACTCGCACACCCAAGAGAATCATATGTTGGACAATTACTAAGTGAACTTGGTTTTAAAGAAGCGTTAACTAAAGACGTTACTAAAGGCTTAAGTAAATACTTGAAAGGGCCTTACCTACAATTAAACGCTGAGACATTAGCGGATGTTGATCCAGGCCGCATGTTTATTATGACAAATGGTGCTAGTTCAGATGAACCATCATATCAAGAATTGAAAAAAGACCCAGTATGGAAAAAGTTAGACGCTGTTAAAGATAATAAAGTAGAAGTGGTAGACCGTGATACATGGGCACGTGCACGTGGCTTAATTTCATCAGAAGAAATGGCTAAAGAAATTGTTGAACTTTCTAAAAAAGATTCAAGTAAGTAAGGTGGATGCTCAATGACTATGAAGTTAAATAATAGTCAATCAGAAATTGAAAGAGCAAATAAGAGACGCACTACACTCACGTTTATCGTGAGTGTGTGCTTTCTTTTTATTTTTGCATATTTTAATTTAGCGATTGGTTCTTCCGAAGTTCATACTCATGATATCTTTAAATATTTTTTTACTTCTACTGAAACAAAACAAACATTTTTAATTCATAATGTGAGAATGCCAAGAATGATTGGCGGTCTAATTATAGGTGGATCATTAGCGCTAGCTGGGTTATTGATGCAAGCTATTACAAGAAACCCATTAGCATCACCGCAAATTTTTGGCGTTAATGCAGGAGCATCTTTTGTAATTGTGTTAGTAACGGTGTTAATTCCAGCTCTTGGAAATTATGCGACATATCTTGCATTTATCGGGGCATTTATTGGTGGATTGACGGTTTATGTATTGTCAGGTTCAACTCAAAAAATTACCCCTGTTAAATTAGCCCTAGCCGGCATGGCAATTCATTTATTTTTCAGCAGTTTAACTCAAGGTATTATCCTTTTAAATGAAGATTCCAATACAACTGTGATGTTTTGGTTGGTAGGATCGTTAAATGGTCTAAAATGGGAAGCAGTGTTAACGATTATGCCATGGCTTATACTTGCAGTGATAATTACATTATTATTGGGTCGCCAGTTAACTATTATGGAATTAGGTGACGATATAGCAAAAGGGTTAGGCCAAAAAACGCAATTGCTACGTATTATAATCGGTTTATTAGTTATTGTGTTAGCTGGTGCTTCCGTATCGATAGTAGGCCCAATTGGATTTGTAGGTTTAATTGTTCCTCATATAGTTAAACGTTACGTTAGCAAAGATTACTTTATTATGGTGCCATTAACTTTTGTAATTGGTGCAGATTTATTATTACTATCTGATACACTTAGTCGGCTAATTACATTCCCATACGAATCACCTGTAGGTATAGTTACATCATTTGTAGGAGCAATTTATTTCCTAATGATTACGCTTAAAGGAGTGAAACGAATATGACTAAACGTAAACTATCGATTCGTTACTCCATAGTTATTTTATGCTTAATTATAAGTATTTTTATAAGTTTGTGCGTGGGATCTACAATGTTCAACCCTCTACATGCGCTTAAAAGTGTTATTAAATTAGATGATTTTATAATCAATGAATATCGTCTTCCTAGAACGTTATTAGGCTTAATAGTTGGAAGTAGTTTAGCTATTGCCGGAGCAGTTATACAGGGAGTTGTAAGAAATCCTTTAGCCTCACCAGACGTTATAGGGATTACAAAAGGTGCTAGTCTAGCGGCCGTCATCGTGATTATGGTATTTCCTACTGCACCTTTAATTGTATTACCAATTGCTTCGTTTATTGGGGCTCTTATTATTAGTTTGATTTTATCTTTTCTAATTTCAAAATTTAATGTCAAAGGCTCTACCTTAGCATTAATAGGATTGGCAATAGGGGCAATTTGTAGCGCAATTGTTCAATTCTTATTAATACGTAACCCGATGGATGCTAATAATGCATTAGTGTGGTTAACAGGTAGTTTATACGGTCATACGATTGAGAATTTTTATTCAATCTTACCGTGGTTCATTATTACGTTACCACTAGTGATAGCTTTAAGTTATCAACTAGATATCTTGAATTTGGGCGATAGTATAGCCATAGCGCTAGGTGCTAAAGTCCAACGACTTAAAATGATTCTATTAATCTTATCAGTAATGTTAGCTGGTGCATCCATTTCAGTAGTGGGTGGCATTAGTTTTTTAGGACTTATTGCACCTCATATTGCGCGTACTATAGTAGGTCAACGTTATATTCATGTGGTAATTATGTCCGGATTAATTGGATCGATACTAATTCTAGTAAGTGATGGACTTGCAAGAGGGATACATCCACCATTAGATGTGCCTGTAGGCGTCATTATAGCTATCATCGGCGTTCCTTACTTCTTGTTCTTACTACGTAGAATATAATAGATAGTTAAAAGCTAATTTCTCATATTTTATCATTGAGAAATTAGCTTTTTGTATATTGCGTACCTTTTGAAAATGAGATATAGTAATATACATATTGTTTATAAAAATACATTTAAAGTTATATTTATATATTTTGGGTAATTGAATTTTACTTATTTACATACAACTAATGAATATATAAGCATTTATAAAAAGAGAAAGAAGGTATAAATGGTGGAGGGGTATACAAAAAAACAGATTATAACAGGGCGAGCCAAATTTATAACCATGTCTATAATAGGTATTATTTTATTTTTAATACCTGTACCTGTTACACAAGATGGTCAAAAACAAACTACATTACCAGTAGCCTTTTTAGCAAGTTGGTTAAAAAGTGTGCTTGGCGATGCTATGCCTATTATTATCTTATTTATTATTACATTATCGGCAATATTCACCGTGGTGTGCTCCTTATTTTTAAAGAATAAGATTAAGCCAGGTGGTTTACTAGATAACGCCTTCAATGTAGGTCCTATTTGGTTAACATTGAGATTATTGGCCGTTGTCTTTGCATGGATGACTTATTTTAAATTAGGAACAAAAGTTATTTATTCAGAAGACACTGGTGGGTTGGTATTTAACGATTTATTACCAACGTTAGTACCTGTATTTCTATTTGCAGCATTATTTTTATCTTTCTTAATGGAATACGGCTTATTAGAATTTCTTGGACCACTTTTCAGACCAGTTATGAGACCATTATTTACGTTACCAGGTCGTTCTACAGTAGATAACTTGGCTTCATTTATAGGTGATGGTACAGTGGGCGTACTTATTACAAGTCGTCAATATGACCGTGGGATTTATTCAAGACGTGAATCTACCGTTATTTCTACAACTTTTAGTGTAGTATCTATTACATTCGCAATCGTTATTGCTGAAACAGTTGGAATGCAAAATAAACTTTTCGAATTTTATTTAACTGTTATTATTTCTTGTTTTGTAGCAGCAATGATTATGCCTAGAATTTGGCCATTAAGTAGTATTCCTGATGAATACACAAAAGAAGTTTCTGAAGAGAAAAGACTTGAAAAACTCCCAGAAGGAACATCAGCTCTAAAATATGGCTTTGAAGAAGCTACAGAAGTAGGTTATAAAGCACCAGGTTTTAAAGAATTTATGCAATCTGGTTTTAAAACAGTAATTGATATGTGGTTTGTTATTCTGCCAGTAGTTATGAGTATTGGGACATTAGCTACTATGATTGCAAACTATACGCCACTCTTTGAAATTGTAGGTAAACCATTTATACCTATTCTTGAGTTACTTCAAATTCCTGAAGCGGCTAGAGCTTCTGAAACATTATTGATTGGTTTTGCAGATATGTTCTTACCATCTATATTAATCGCTGATGTACACAGTGATATTACACGTTTTATCATAGGGGCTTTAAGTATTTCTCAACTTATTTATTTATCAGAAGTTGGGGGAGTAATTTTAGGTTCGAAAATCCCTGTTAGTATAGGCAAGTTATTTATGATTTTCCTCATTAGAACAGTGATAACATTGCCAATTATTTCACTTATGGCACATCTATTATTATAGGGAAAATATAAAAAACAACTTAGCATATTAAAAAGCCTGATTCATATATGTGAGTGCATGAGCATTCGACAGTATGTATCAGGCTTTCTTAATTTTATAATCATAAGTGTGTTCTCATATTATCCTAATGTAGATAATACATTGGCTTTAACAATTTCACTTTTAATGACAGGAGATTCTTTAAAATCAGATGATCCTCTGTTTTTATGAGCTTCTTTAAATGCATCACTTTGCGTCCAGGCTTTAAAATCTTCTTCAGTTTCCCACCAAGTATTCACATACATATCTTCACTTTCATCATCATTAGCTACTTGCCACACTTCAATTTTATGGAATCCTTTTAGTGATTCGATTTTTCCACCTTTTGTAAAACGAGGCGCCATCTTTTCAGCAAATCCTTTTTTGACGGTAATTCTATTCGTTACTACAAACATCTTAATTCCTCCTTGAACGTTTATGACTATCATAATCACTTTTTCAAAAAATAAAATTAAAAACTATTATTGATTACAAAATAAATAACTGCTAACTAATTTGAGATTAGCTAGCAGTTAAATGATCAACTTTGCGAAGTTATCGATTAAGAAAAATTATTTAGTAAGTTCGTTATATACTTTTTGATCGTTATGAGTATAAATAATGTATTCATGGTCATCTGTATCAATAATCACACGATTTGTTTTACCAAAAGTAGAACCGATACGAGAAATATTTTTAGACTCTAAATCTGGAACCGCATGAAGGTCTTGATCTTGAGAAATATTTTTAATTTCGTTAGTAGGAATTTTAATATCTGCTACTCTCCATTGAATTCTAACTTCATTATTATCTTTTTTAACTGTCATTGCCATTAAAGAACACATCCTTTATGTAAGTTATAGTTACATCATATATCATTGTGTAATCGTTTTCAAGAGTTTGTGTGATACTTTTTAAATATTTATGACATACTATTAACACCGAAGATATGTTCGTGTTTTTGTTCGATTTATGTTAATATGTTCTACATAAAGGAGAAGATAAATGACAGGAAAAACACACGTATCTGCTGGCTTATTAGTAGGTGCATTAACAACCGAACACTTTCATATTGATATATTTTCTACTGTTACAGTAATATGCTTGGCAATAGTATCAAGTTTACTTCCTGACATCTGTCATACTCGAAGTAAAGTTGGAAGACAATTTAAGGTGCTTAGCGTATTAATCAATCTTTTCTTTGGTCACCGAACCTTCACACATTCACTTTTATTTTTAGGAATAATTATTTTCTTGCTTAATTTAATACAAACACCTACGTACTATTTAGTTTCAATTATCGGTGCAATGGCATCTCATGTTATACTAGATATGTTAACGCCAAGAGGAGTAAAGTTACTTTATCCTATTCCTCTAACAATTAAATTTCCTTTTACTTTTAAAACCGGTGGCATGGTGGATGCATCATTAGCTACGGCTTTAAGTATTGGAGCACTATACATATTTTTCCAAACCTTTTTGATTGATTTAATACACTATATTAGTCATTCATTTTTAGGGTAAGTAGAATGTGAATAAATAAAACAATTAGATAGTTAGCATATGAATACATCGAATTAAAATATTTGCTTAAATTCAATTTGCAAATTATAAATTTAGGTTATTTAAATGATTTTTTTCAATAGGTTGAAAGAATAAAACTAACTATAAGGAGAGTTAAAATGCTAGACCAAAGTAAACTAAAGAAATATAATCAAGAACATTTAAGTGAATATGAAAAGCTTATGAGCAGTAATGAAAAAGAACAGTTGGAATCAAAAGTCGACTCACTAGATTTAGAATTTACACAAAATTTATATCAAGATTTATATGTGAATCGTCAAACGATTTCTGATGTTTCTTCTGTAACGGAAGTCAAGTATGCTCGTAGTAATGAACTTACAGAGCAAGAAGTTGAAAAATACGAACACAAAGGAATAGAAGCTATTAGAAACGGCGAATTTGCTGTTCTACTTATGGCTGGTGGACAAGGTACACGTTTAGGATATAAAGGTCCTAAAGGTTCTTTTGAAATAGAAGGAGTAAGTTTATTTGAATTACAAGCACGCCAATTACTCAATCTAAAAAAAGAAACTGGCCATCTTGTTAACTGGTATATTATGACAAGTGATATTAACCATGAAGAAACACTTACTTATTTCAAAGAACACAATTACTTCGGGTATAATCCTGAGAACATTCACTTTTTCAAACAAGATAATATTGTAGCTTTAAGTGAAAAAGGACAACTTGTACTTAATGAACAAGGATATATTCTAGAAACACCAAATGGTAATGGTGGTGTATTTAAATCTCTAGAAAAAACGGGCTATTTAGATAAAATGCAAACAGATGGAGTTAAGTACATTTTCTTAAATAATATCGATAACGTATTAGTTAAAGTATTGGATCCTTTATTTGCTGGTTATACAGTAGTGAATAATAAAGATGTAACGTCTAAATCTATTCAACCGAAACATGGAGAAAGTGTCGGTAGATTAGTAAATAAAGAGAGCAAAGATACTGTTCTAGAATATTCTGAACTTGATGAAGATGTTGCAAATACATTTGATAATGCTAACATCGGCATCCATGCGTTTAAATTAGCATTTA
Organism: Staphylococcus sp. acrmy; assembly: GCF_022690565.1. Lineage (NCBI taxonomy): Bacteria > Bacillati > Bacillota > Bacilli > Caryophanales > Staphylococcaceae > Staphylococcus > Staphylococcus sp. acrmy. The sequence continues at coordinate 232,166 of NZ_JALCVE010000004.1, forward strand.
TTAAACAAGCCGTGGATAATGAATTACCATACCATTTAGCAGTTAAGAAATTAAAACAATTGGACGAGGATTTTGGTGTAGTTGAAAAGCCTACATTAAAATTTGAATTATTCTATTTTGATATTTTTAGATATGCGACTAGCTTTATAACGCTACAAGTATCTCGTGAAGATGAATTTTCTCCATTAAAAAATAAGGAAGGTAAAGATAGCGTTGAAACTGCTACGGCAGATTTAAAACGAAAAAACTTAATTTAAAAGGTGGTGGAGTTTAGATGTCTAAAACACCTAAACCTAAGAATTCAAAAGATAATGCAATTGAATCTTTTAAAGACATTATTCCACTATCTTTTGGGGAAGAAATAGGCAATGCTACCTCGCATGGTGCAGCAGCCTTACTAACGTTATTTATTTTACCTTATGCTGCCGTCCATAGTTATATAGATAAAGGAACCTTAAGTTCAATAAGCGTGTCGATTTACGTTATTAGTATTTTCATGATGTTTATATCGTCTACGGTTTATCATTCAATGCAAAATAATACTGCGCATAAGTACATTTTAAGAATTATTGATCATAGTATGATATACGTGGCAATTGCCGGAACTTATACACCAGTTATGTTGACTGTAGTTGGTGGATGGATTGGTTGGCTTGTCTTTATACTATTGTGGGGCACAACGATATGGGGGATTCTTTATAAATCTCTTTCTGTAAAAGTTAACCATAAACTAAGCTTGATTGTGTATTTAGTTATGGGATGGGTAGGCATAATATTTTTACCAATTATTTTTATGCATACCTCATGGTTATTTTTATTATTCATCGTCCTCGGAGGACTTGCTTATACTATTGGGGCATGGTTCTACGCACAGAAAAACCGTCCCTATTTTCATATGATATGGCATGTTTTTATAGTACTAGCATCGCTTTTACATTTAATAGGGATTTTATATTTTATGTAATAAAGAGTTAAAAATAAGAGTGGAAATATCAAATTCTCATTGAATTTAGTGATATTTCCACTTAGAATTTGCAAGATTGACTAAGAGAGATAATAAAATCTTTGAAATTATGTTAGATTTCTATTCCCTTATAATTAATTAACTACTTTCAAATGAGTCAGCCTTGAACATTTTAAATGTCCTTGGCTGCTATTTTTATTCCAAAGTTTTCCGTTAGTGTTTTAATTGAAACATTAATATGTTCAATAAATAAAAATCAAGGAAGGAGGTCATTGATTAATGAATTTAAAATCAATCGGGATTGTAGTGACATTGGTCTTAACAATGTTTATGGCAGCAATTGAAACTTCCATTATTTCATTAGCTATGCCTACTATACGTAAAGATTAAAATGCTGGGACAGCCATATCATTAGTTTTCACAGTATATTTTATAGCACTAGTGGTAGCTAATCCTATTGTAGGCGAATTATTAACTCGATTTAAAATTCTATATATTGCAATGGTTGGCTTATTATTATTCGGTATCGGTAGTTTATTATCCGGTATGAGCGGAACGTTTGCGATGCTAATATTTTCAAGAATTGTACAAGGAATGGGCGCCGGAGTAATGATGTCATTAACTCAGATAGTACCTAAACTTGCGTTTGAAATACCGTTACGCTATAAAATTATGGGAATTGTAGGTAGTGTATGGGGTATTTCTAGTATTATTGGACCTTTATTAGGAGGAGCAATTCTAGAATTCGCCACATGGCATTGGTTATTCTTCATTAATATACCGATTGCTATTATTGCAATTATACTAGCATTTATCACATTCCATTTTTCAGAAGAAGCGGAAGTTCAAACGACTCACTTTGATTCAAAAGGATTATTACTATTTTATCTATTCATAGGATTATTAATGTTTAGTTTATTAAATAAAACTATACTTACGTTAAATTTAGGTGCCTTTATAGTAGCTATAATAGTAGCGATAATATTGTTTAAATATGAAAAAACTAAAGACCAACCTTTCTTACCGGTTTCTGAATTTAATCGTTCAGTTTCACTAGTATTTATTACAGATTTATTGATTGCAATGTCTTTAATGGGGTACAACTTATATATACCAATTTATTTACAAGATCATTTAAATATTTCTCCTCTTGAAAGTGGATTAGTTATTTTCCCATTATCTGTAGCATGGCTTGTGCTCAATTTTAACTTAGCTAAAGTCGAAGATAAATTTTCTAGAAAAGCATTATATCTTGGAGCTTTTACCTTACTGTTAATTAGTAGTATTATCATTACGTTTGGTCTTAAAGTGCCACTCTTAATTGGTGCAACAGTTATATTAGCTGGTCTAAGTTTCGGATTTATTTACACTAAAGATAGCGTGATTGTACAAGAAGAAACTAATCCTAAACATATGAAGAAAATGATGTCTTTATATGCATTAACTAAAAATTTAGGTTCTTCTATAGGTTCTACTGTTATGGGATATTTATACGCTCTATCTTTTGGCCTATTTGATGGAAACTTCCATAATATACTTGGAGCCGTAATTTTAGTGACTATTATATTAATAGTTATGTGGTCTACTTTATATAAAAATGAAGTACAGTAAACTTTTGAGGATGAACTAAATGTAGTTCGTCCTTTTTAAATTTATAATATCTTTCATTAATGATAGAATATGCGTGTAAAATGAAAATAGGAGGACTTGAAATGAAGTTTTTTAAAAATAAATTTAAAAATGTTTTTTCTACTTTACTTGTCCTTACTATATTTATAATTTCTGGGTGTATATTTCTAATGTTTTTAGGATTTGGTCTCTTTGGTTTAAGTCGCATTTTAATATTTTTCAAATTAGGCTACTTTACCTATAATAAAAATCTTCAAGATAATTTGATTTACTATGGTAGTTATATTGTGTTCGGCTATTTTATCTTATTCGCAATTGAGCATTTAATGGACTACTTCAGAAAACAACTACCAAACAATCCATATTTCAATGGGGTAACATATCATTTAATTTCATATATAGTAACTACCGTATTATTCTTTTTCATCATTCACGTTAACTACGTCTATATCAAGATTGATTTTTGGGTCATTGCATTAATTATCGGATTGCTCTATATCTTCAAAATCATTTTTTATCCGGACAGCGAGAATTTAAATGAAAAGAAACGATAAGTACTAAGCATTTAGTTTGTTTCGCTAACTAATATTTGTTTGAATAGGTAAATGCTCAATAAATTTAAAGGAGATTAGATATGTCGAATATAGAAGTGTCCACTAAGAAACGAAATTTAATAGTTGCCGTCATGCTTTTAAGTGCTTTTATAGCAATATTAAATCAAACTTTATTAAATACTGCTCTCCCTCATATAATGAAAGAATTAAAAACGTCAGAAAGTACAGCCCAATGGCTAGTAACTGGGTTTATGTTAGTCAATGGAACTATGATTCCTCTAACTGCTTATCTAATGGATAAAATTAAAACGAAACCTTTATATTTAATATCGATGGGTATCTTCTTGCTTGGTTCAATTGTGGCTGCCATTGCTCCAAACTTTGGTGTGTTAATGCTTGCACGAGTCATTCAAGCAATTGGTGCAGGTATCATAATGCCCTTAATGCAATTCACATTGTTTATCTTATTTTCAAAAGAAAAACGTGGCTTTGCGATGGGATTAGCTGGACTAGTCATTCAATTTGCTCCAGCTATAGGTCCTACATTTTCAGGTCTAATTATTGATAACACAAGTTGGAGAGTTCCTTTCATAATTATTGTGGGTATTGCATTAGTAGGATACATCTTCGGAGCGATCTTCTTAACAAGCTATAATGAAACGAAAGACACTCAATTAGATAAGAGATCTGTTGTATATTCGACATTAGGATTCGGTATCATCTTATATGCCTTTAGTAGTGCGGGTAACCTAGGATTTACAAATCCAATTATTATAATTTCATTTATAGTTGGTATTGTTATAGTAGGCGTATTTGTGAAAAGACAGTTAAACATTTCTAATCCATTACTTAATTTAAGAGTGTTCAAGAGTAAAATATTCACGTTTAGTACCATCACATCTATGATTGTGATGATGTCAATGGTTGGTCCCGCATTATTAATTCCATTATTTGTGCAAAATAGTTTAGGCTTATCTGCCTTTCTTTCTGGAATGGTAATTATGCCAGGTGCCCTCCTAAATGGGATTATGTCAGTTTACACTGGTAAGATTTATGACAAATATGGACCTAGATTATTAATTCTAACTGGTTTTACAATTTTAATAATTACAACTATTTTCTTATGTTTCTTAAAATATGATACTTCATACATGTTATTAGTTATCATTTATGCTATTAGAATGTTTGCTGTTTCATTATTAATGATGCCTATCAACACAGCAGGTATTAATGCATTAAGAAATGAAGATATTTCTCATGGTACAGCGATTATGAACTTTGGACGTGTTATGGCTGGTTCTTTAGGTACGGCTCTAATGGTTACTTTCATGAGTATAGGAGCTAAATTACTAACTTCAAGTTCTTCAGCTAGTACAAATAGTGATATACTTCAAAGACAAAGTGTTGCAGCTGGTGTCGATTTATCATTTGCAATCGTTACTGGCTTTGTAATTATCGGTTTTATTTTCTCATTATTTATTAAAGAAGAAAGACATTATACTAAGCAGTAGGAAGCGGATCGATTTTTAAAATAAATTAGATTTCTGTTTCCGAGCCATTAATCTTTAAAAGTTAGCTTTTCATAGATGAGCTAACTTCTTTTTTTCTACATGGGAAAATAATATACTGAATGAGATAGGCACAAGTTATAAATATATTTGTTAAAATAGATGTAAAAGAACTAAGGGGGATTTACATTGTTAACGGTAGATCAAGTAAAAGAAATAGTTGGAGAGTTGAAGGATCCAATTATCGATGTACCTCTTAAAGAGACAAAAGGTATTATCGAAGTAACAACTAAAGATGAAATTGAGCATGTTAGTGTAAAAGTAGCTATGGCTCAATTAGGTGGGCAACCACAATTAGATTTACAAATGGCAATTGTTAAGGCTTTAAAAGAAAATGGCGCTAATACTGTAGGAATTCGATTTGAAGAATTACCTGCTGAAAAGGTTGAACAATATACTGGTAAAAAGAAAGACCAACCCAAAACAATTGAAGGTTTACTGTCGAAAGATAACCCAGTGGAATTTATTGCCATCGCTTCAGGTAAAGGCGGGGTAGGTAAATCAACTGTTGCTGTTAACCTAGCCGTTGCTTTAGCTCGTGAAGGTAAAAGAGTAGGATTAGTCGATGCTGATATTTATGGATTCAGTGTTCCAGATATGATGGGTATAGATCAAAAACCTGGCGTTCAAGGAAAAGAAATCATTCCAGTAGAACGTCACGGAGTAAAAGTAATTTCAATGGCATTCTTTGTAGAAGAAAATGCTCCTGTCATTTGGCGTGGCCCAATGCTAGGTAAAATGTTGACTAATTTCTTTGTTGAAGTTAAATGGGGCGAGTTAGATTATTTATTACTAGATTTACCACCTGGAACTGGAGATGTAGCATTAGATGTACATTCAATGTTACCAAGCAGTAAAGAAATTATCGTTACAACTCCACACCCAACTGCGGCATTTGTAGCAGCACGTGCTGGAGCAATGGCGAAACATACTGAACACTCTATTTTAGGTGTGATTGAAAACATGAGTTACTTTGAAAGTAAAGAAACTGGTAATAAAGAGTATGTGTTTGGTAAAGGCGGAGGACGTAAACTAGCTGACGAACTAAATACACAATTACTAGGAGAGCTACCTTTAGAACAACCAACATGGAATCCTAAAGATTTCTCACCATCTATTTATCAACCAGAGGATCGATTAGGACAAATTTATACTTCAATCGCACAAAAAGTAATTGCTTCTACTATTAAAAAATAATGAATATAAAAGTGAAAAATTAGCGCATGTAAAACTTAAAATACATGCGCTTTTTCTATTGCAATATATTTTGTATCTGATAGAATTATTTTTTGTGAGCAACAAGTTGATTAAATATGACTTGAAAAAATATTTAAAAATAATTGTTGACTTACTTATTGAAAGTTGATAAGATATAAAAGACGTCAAAAAAGAATATTAATTCTTTTAAAAGATTGTTAACATAGTGTAAAAATTACTATTGCAAAACAACTTGAGATGACTTAGAATTATAAAAGTAATCGAAATTGATATTGACTTATTCGAAAAGAAATGCTATATTAATAAAGATTGTTTTTAAAATGATGAACATTGAAAACTGAATGACAATATGTCAACGTTAATTCCAATAAGTAACTTAAATGTTACAAACATTATTTAGTATTATGAGCTAATCAAACATCATAAATTTTTATGGAGAGTTTGATCCTGGCTCAGGATGAACGCTGGCGGCGTGCCTAATACATGCAAGTCGAGCGAACAGATAAGGAGCTTGCTCCTTTGACGTTAGCGGCGAACGGGTGAGTAACACGTGGGTAACCTACCTATAAGACTGGGATAACTTCGGGAAACCGGAGCTAATACCGGATAATATTTCGAACCGCATGGTTCGATAGTGAAAGATGGTTTTGCTATCACTTATAGATGGACCCGCGCCGTATTAGCTAGTTGGTAAGGTAACGGCTTACCAAGGCAACGATACGTAGCCGACCTGAGAGGGTGATCGGCCACACTGGAACTGAGACACGGTCCAGACTCCTACGGGAGGCAGCAGTAGGGAATCTTCCGCAATGGGCGAAAGCCTGACGGAGCAACGCCGCGTGAGTGATGAAGGTCTTCGGATCGTAAAACTCTGTTATTAGGGAAGAACATACGTGTAAGTAACTATGCACGTCTTGACGGTACCTAATCAGAAAGCCACGGCTAACTACGTGCCAGCAGCCGCGGTAATACGTAGGTGGCAAGCGTTATCCGGAATTATTGGGCGTAAAGCGCGCGTAGGCGGTTTTTTAAGTCTGATGTGAAAGCCCACGGCTCAACCGTGGAGGGTCATTGGAAACTGGAAAACTTGAGTGCAGAAGAGGAAAGTGGAATTCCATGTGTAGCGGTGAAATGCGCAGAGATATGGAGGAACACCAGTGGCGAAGGCGACTTTCTGGTCTGTAACTGACGCTGATGTGCGAAAGCGTGGGGATCAAACAGGATTAGATACCCTGGTAGTCCACGCCGTAAACGATGAGTGCTAAGTGTTAGGGGGTTTCCGCCCCTTAGTGCTGCAGCTAACGCATTAAGCACTCCGCCTGGGGAGTACGACCGCAAGGTTGAAACTCAAAGGAATTGACGGGGACCCGCACAAGCGGTGGAGCATGTGGTTTAATTCGAAGCAACGCGAAGAACCTTACCAAATCTTGACATCCTTTGACCGCTCTAGAGATAGAGTTTTCCCCTTCGGGGGACAAAGTGACAGGTGGTGCATGGTTGTCGTCAGCTCGTGTCGTGAGATGTTGGGTTAAGTCCCGCAACGAGCGCAACCCTTAAACTTAGTTGCCAGCATTGAGTTGGGCACTCTAAGTTGACTGCCGGTGACAAACCGGAGGAAGGTGGGGATGACGTCAAATCATCATGCCCCTTATGATTTGGGCTACACACGTGCTACAATGGACAATACAAAGGGCAGCGAAACCGCGAGGTCAAGCAAATCCCATAAAGTTGTTCTCAGTTCGGATTGTAGTCTGCAACTCGACTACATGAAGCTGGAATCGCTAGTAATCGTAGATCAGCATGCTACGGTGAATACGTTCCCGGGTCTTGTACACACCGCCCGTCACACCACGAGAGTTTGTAACACCCGAAGCCGGTGGAGTAACCATTTTGGAGCTAGCCGTCGAAGGTGGGACAAATGATTGGGGTGAAGTCGTAACAAGGTAGCCGTATCGGAAGGTGCGGCTGGATCACCTCCTTTCTAAGGATATATTCGGAACACCTCGTATCGGA